>NZ_JBFADU010000020.1:65820-124013 GCF_040641575.1 Streptomyces sp. NPDC020807 | reverse complement strand
ACCTGGTTGTAGGCGGTCATGATGCCCCAGGGGCGGGCGTTCCTGACGATGGCCTCGAAGGGGGCGAGGTAGAGCTCGCGGAGCGGGCGGGCGGCTCTTGCCGACGACGAGACGATGATCAGGGCCGGGGTGCGGGCCATCCTCGCCACCGACCCCGGGATCGAGGTGGTCGCCGAGGCCGGCGACGGCCGCGAGGCGGTCGAACTCGCCCGGCTGCACCGGCCCCACGTCGTCCTCCTCGACATCCGGATGCCCCGCCTCGACGGCCTCGGCGCCGCCGAGGAGCTCCGCGCCGCCGTCCCCGAAGCGGCCGTCGTCATGCTCACCACCTTCTCCGAGGACGCGTACATCGCACGGGCCCTCGGCAGCGGCGTGAGCGGCTTCCTCCTCAAGTCCGGCGATCCCCGCGAACTCATCGCCGGGGTCAGGGCCGTCGCCGGAGGCGGCGCCGCCCTCTCCCCCACCGTCGCCCGGCGCGTCATCGACACCCTCGGCGGCGAGCGGTTCACCCGCGCCGCCGAGGCGCGCGCCCGCCTCGAACCCCTCACCGGGCGCGAACGCGAGGTCGTCGCCCTCCTCGGCGCCGGACTCTCCAACCAGGAGATCGCCGAACGCATGTACGTGGTCGAGGGCACCGTCAAGGCCCACGTCAGCGCCGTCCTCGGCCGGCTCGGCCTGCGCAACCGCGTCCAGCTCGCCGTCCTCGCGTACGAGGCGGGGCTCGTCGCCGATGCGTGAACGCCTCTTCGACCTCGGGCTCTGGCTCCTCCTCTGCGTCCCCGTCCTCCTCGGGTCCGGCCCCGACGACGGCGGCAGCTGGACCGAGGTCGCCGTCGGCGTGGCGCTCCTCGGCGGCTGCGTCGCCGTCAGCCGGCGGTGGCCCCCGGTGCCGATCGCGGTCCTGACCGCGGTGAGCCTCACCTCCACCCTGGAGCTGTTCACCGCCTCGTACAGCCTCGCCCTCGTCGCCTTCGGCTACCTCGCCGGGCGCCGTCAGGAGCACACCCGCGCCTCCCTCTGGCTCTTCGGCGCGGTCGCGGCGGCCGGGCTGCTCCTCACCGCGGTCACGCACACCTCCCTCGGCCAGTGGTTCACGCTGCTCCTCACCCTGGCCCTCGCGGTCGTGGCCCCCTGGCTGATCGGCCGCTACGTCCGCCAGTACGACCGGCTCGTGCACAGCGGCTGGGAACTGGCCGACCGGATGGAACGGGAACAGGCCGCCGTCGCGGACCGGGAGCGGCTGCGCGAGCGGTCCCGCATCGCCGGCGACATGCACGACTCCCTCGGCCACGACCTGGCCCTCATCGCGATCCGCGCGGCCGCCCTCGAAGTCGACCCGGCCCTCGGCCCCGACCAGCAGCACGCCGCCGGTGAGCTGCGCCGCGCGGCGGCCGACGCGACGGCCCGCCTCCGGGACGTCATCGGCGTCCTCCGCGAGGACGGCGCCCCCGCCCCCACGGCCCCGCCCGACGAGTCGGTGGAGGAACTGGTCGACCGCGCCCGCGCCTCGGGCCTCACCGTCACCCTCACGACGAGCCCGGCCCCCGTCCTGACGGGCATGCCCGGCCTCGCCCTCCACCGCGTGGTGCGGGAGGGCCTGACGAACGCCGCGAAGCACGCGCCGGGCGCGGAGGTCACGGTCACCGTGGAGGAGGCGGACGGGAAGGAACGGAAGGAGGACGGGAGCGAGCAGGGGGACGGGAAGGAGGTCCGGGTACGGGTCGTCAACGGGCCCGGCACCGAAGCGCGCCCCGACTCACCCGCGGGCACCGGCCTCGTCGGCCTCGACGAGCGGGTGCGGCTCGCCGGGGGCCGCCTCGCCCACCGGGCCACCGGGGACGGCGGCTTCGTGCTCGACGCCGTCCTGCCGCGGAACCCGTCCGCCGCCCCGCCCGCCGCGCCGACCTCGGCGCGGGAGCTGGACCGGGCACGGCGCGAGGTGCGGCGGGGGCTCGCGCGGGCGATCTGGATCCCGCTCGCGCTGCTCGCCGCGCTCGGGGTCCTCATGACCGGAGTCGCGCTGTGGACCCAGGCCCGGTCGTACTTGGAGCCCGAGGACTACGACCGGGCGCGGATCGGGCAGTCGCTCGCGGAGCTCTCCGACGACCTCCCCGACCGTCCCCTGGACGGGCCGCCGCACTCCGCGCCGCCCGAGCCGTCCGGCATGGACGAGTGCCGGTACTACCGGTCCACCCTGCTGGCCGCGATCCCGGTCTACCGGCTCTGCTTCGCCGCCGGGCACCTCGCCGACAAGGCCGAGGTGCCCTGACGGTCACCTCAGCGGAGCAGGACGCCCGCGCCCTCCGCCGGCGTCTCCTCCGGCAGCGCCACCAGGCCCAGTTCGGCCGGGTGGGCGAGGAGCGGGTGGGCGGGCAGGACGCGGACCGTGCAGCCGAAGGGACCGGTGCGGTCGAGCTCCAGGGTCCCCGCGTAGGGCCTGCGGCCCTCCAGGTCCGGGCCGCCGTCCGGCTTCAGCGTGGCGGTGCGGGTGTCGGTGAGCGTGTCGTCGGTGTCGACGCGGCCGGTCACCGCCTGGACCTCGACGTCGTCGGGGTCGAGCCCGCCGAGGGTCACCCGGACCCGGACGACCGGGGTCGCGCCGAGCTCCGCGTCCGTCTCGGCGAGGTCGTCGCCGATCTCCACGTGGTCGACGGAGACCGCCGGCCACGCCTCCCTGACCCGCGCCTTCCAGGCCGCGAGCTCCCGCGCCCGGTCCGGGGTGAGCGCCCGGCGGGCGCCGGCGGCGGGGACGTACAGGCGCTCGACGTACTCGCGGACCATCCGGTCGGCGAGCACCTTCGGGCCGAGGTCGGCGAGGGTGCGCCGGACCATGGCGGTCCAGCCCGCCGGTACGCCGTCGGGGCCCCGGTCGTAGAAGCGGGGCGCGACCCGGCGCTCGATCAGCTCGTAGAGGGCGGCGGCCTCCAGGTCGTCGCGGCGCTCCTCGTCGGCGGCGGCCGCGCCGTCCGCGGTGGGGATGGCCCAGCCGAACTCGGGCTCGAACCACTCGTCCCACCAGCCGTCGAGGACGGAGAGGTTGAGACAGCCGTTGAGCGCGGCCTTCATGCCGCTGGTCCCGCAGGCCTCCAGGGGGCGGAGGGGGTTGTTGAGCCAGACGTCGCAGCCGGGGTAGAGGTCGCGGGCCATCTCCATGCCGTAGTCGGGCAGGAAGACGATCCGGTGCCGCACCCGGGGGTCGTCGGCGAAGCGGACGAGTTCCTGCACGAGCATCTTCCCGCCGTCGTCGGCGGGGTGCGCCTTGCCCGCCACGACGAGCTGCACGGGCCGCTCGGGGTGGAGCAGCAGCGCCCGCAGCCGTTCCTTGTCGCGGAGCATGAGCGTGAGCCGCTTGTACGAGGGGACGCGGCGGGCGAAGCCGATGGTGAGGACCTCGGGGTCGAGGACGGTGTCGGTCCAGCCGAGCTCGGCGTCGGCCGCGCCGCGCTGCCGCCAGGAGGCCCGGAGCCGTACCCGGACGTCCGCGACGAGCCGCTCGCGGAGGGTGCGGCGCAGCTCCCACAGCTCGCGGTCGCCCGCGTCGGGGGCGAGGCGGCCGACCTCGGGGGCGACCCAGGTGGGGGCGTGGACGCCGTTGGTGATCGAGGTGATCGGCACCTCGTCGGGGTCGGACCCCGGCCAGAGTCCGGCGAACATGGCGCGGCTGACGGCGCCGTGGAGGGTGGAGACGCCGTTGGCGCGCTGGGCGAGGCGCAGTCCCATGGCGGCCATGTTGAAGACGCCGGGGTCGCCGCCGAGCGGGGTCTCGTCGCCGAGGGCGAGGATCCGTCCGGTGTCGACGCCGGGGAGCGCGCCGTCCTGGCCGAGGTGGCGGGCGACGAGGGCGCGGTCGAAGCGGTCGATGCCGGCGGGGACGGGGGTGTGGGTGGTGAAGACGGTCCCGGCGCGGACGGTCTCCAGGGCGCTGTCGAAGTCGATTCCCCGCCCCTGGAGTTCGCGGACGCGTTCGAGTCCGAGGAGTCCGGCGTGGCCCTCGTTGGTGTGGAAGACCTCGGGGTCGGGGGTGCCGGTGAGCCGGGTGTAGGTACGGAGGGCGCGGACGCCGCCGATGCCGAGGAGCATCTCCTGGAGCAGCCGGTGCTCGCTGCCGCCGCCGTACAGCCGGTCGGTGACGCCGCGTTCGCCGGGGGCGTTCTCCTCGACGTCGGAGTCGAGCATGAGCAGCGGGACGCGGCCGACGCGGGCGATCCAGATGTGGGCGTGGAGGCTGCGGCCCTCGGGGAGGGCGAGGGTGATCCGGGCGGGGGTGCCGTCGGCCTCGCGGAGGAGGTCGACGGGGAGCTCGCCGGGGTCGAGGACGGGGTACTGCTCCTGCTGCCAGCCGTCGCGGCCGAGGGACTGCCGGAAGTAGCCGTGCCGGTAGAGCAGACCGACACCGATCAGCGGGACGCCGAGGTCACTGGCGGACTTGAGGTGGTCGCCGGCGAGGATGCCGAGGCCGCCGGAGTACTGGGGCAGGGCGGCGGCGACGCCGAACTCGGGCGAGAAGTAGGCGATGGCGGCCGGGGGTTCGGCGGCGAGGCCGTCGGCCTTCTGGTACCAGCGGGGGGCGTTCAGGTAGGTGTCGAGGTCCTCGGCGGCGACGGCGAGCCGGTCGAGGAAGGCCCGGTCGGCGGCGAGCTCGGCGAGCCGGGGCGCTTCGAGGGAGCCGAGGATCCGGACGGGATCGGTCCCGGTGCGGCCGCCGGCGGCGAGCGAGTCGAAGAGCGCGCGGGTGGGTTCGTGCCAGGACCAGCGCAGGTTGTGCGCGAGGTCGGCGAGGGGTCGAAGGGTGTCGGGGAGGACAGGACGCACGGTGAATCGACGGATTGCCTTCACGTGTCCACCTTCGCAGGCGCGTACGGAGCGGAGCGGACACACCACGCTGTGTGTCCGGGTGTCGCTCGTACGGTAGGCGGTGGAGGGCTGTTCATGACAGGGGACCTTGCCGGTACGGCTACGTCCGAGTAGTTAACAAGGCGCCGGATTGCCCACCCGAGAACCGTGGGAAGGCTCCTCCGGTACGCCCCCGAATCCACCGCTCTCGACCCCCGTACTCCCTGTGGACCCGCCATCCGAGTGAACGCGGACAGGAGCCGTCATGCCCGCAACCCGCCGGCCCTCGACGGAGCTAGAAAGAGCGCACCACCACCCGCACCCCCGTGACCCGTCAGGTGATGCTGTGAATCCGGCTGTACACCCGCCTGTTGATCCCGTTGTCGACCCCGCTGCCGTTCCCGCCGCCGTTTCCGCCGTCGGCCCCGCCGCCGGTCCCGCCGTCCATCCGCTCACGGGACGGATTCCCGTCCTGGACGTCCGCCCGTCGGTCGACTGCGGCCGGCGCCCCGCGAAGGCGGTGGCCGGCGAGACCTTCGAGGTGACGGCGACCGTCTTCCGCGAGGGGCACGACGCCGTCGCCGCCAACGTCGTGCTGCGCGGCCCGTCCGGGCGGCCGGGCCCGTGGACCCCGATGCGCGAACTGGCCCCGGGCACCGACCGGTGGGGGGCCGAGGTCACCCCGGACGTCGAGGGCCTCTGGACGTACGCCGTCGAGGCCTGGAGCGACCCGGTCGCAACCTGGCGCCACACGGCGAGGATCAAGATCCCGGCCGGGATCGACTCCGAACTGGTGCTCGCGGAGGGCGCCGAGCTGCACGAGCGGGCGGCGAAGGGCGTCCCGAAGAAGGGCGGCGGCCGGGAGGCGGTGCTCGCGGCGGCGGACGCGCTGCGGGACGTCTCGCGCCCCGCGGCCGTGCGGCTCGCGGCGGCGCTCGCGCCCCGGGTGGTCGAGTCCCTCGACCGGTACCCGCTGCGCGAACTCCTCTCCACCTCTGCCGAGTTGCCGCTCCAGGTGGAGCGCGAGCGGGCCCTGTTCGGCTCCTGGTACGAGTTCTTCCCGCGCTCGGAGGGCGTCCGGAAGGTCGACGGCCGTACGGTCCCGGGGAACTTCCGCACCGCCGCCGAGCGGCTTCCGGCGGTCGCGGCCATGGGCTTCGACGTGGTCTACCTGCCGCCGGTTCACCCGATCGGCGAGACCCACCGCAAGGGCCCGAACAACTCCCTGTCGGCCTCGCCGAACGACGTGGGGGTGCCGTGGGCGATCGGCTCGCCGGAGGGCGGGCACGACGCGCTCCACCCGGACCTCGGCACCTTCGAGGACTTCGACGCGTTCGTGGCGCGGGCGCGGGAGCTGCGCCTGGAGATCGCGCTCGACTTCGCGCTCCAGTGCTCGCCGGACCACCCGTGGGTGGAGAAGCACCCGGAGTGGTTCCGCCACCGCCCGGACGGCTCGATCGCGTACGCGGAGAACCCGCCGAAGAAGTACCAGGACATCTACCCGATCGATTTCGACGGTGCCGCCGACAACATGGACGGGATCGTCGCCGAGACCGTGCGCGTGCTGCGGTTCTGGATGGACCACGGCATCCGGATCTTCCGCGTCGACAACCCGCACACGAAGCCGGTGGTCTTCTGGGAGCGGGTCATCGGGCAGATCAACCGCGCCGATCCGGACGTCGTCTTCCTGGCGGAGGCGTTCACGCGGCCGGCGATGATGCGGACGCTCGGCATGATCGGTTTCCAGCAGTCGTACACGTACTTCACCTGGCGCAACACCAAGGAGGAGCTCACGGAGTACCTGACGGAGCTGTCCGGGGAGACGGCCGCGGTGATGCGGCCGAACTTCTTCGTGAACACCCCCGACATCCTGCCCGCCTACCTCCAGGAGGGCGGCCGGCCCGCCTTCGAGGTGCGGGCGGTGCTCGCCGCGACGCTCTCGCCGTCCTGGGGCATGTACGCCGGGTACGAGCTGTGCGAGAACACCCCGCTGCGGGACGGCAGCGAGGAGTACCTGGACTCGGAGAAGTACGAACTCCGGCCCCGTGACTGGGAGTCGGCGGAGCGGTCGGGGGCGACGATCACCCCGCTCATCACCACCCTGAACAGGATCAGGCGCCGCCACCCGGCGCTCCGCAGGCTGCGGAACCTGTCGTTCCACGACACGGACAACCCGCAGGTGATCGCGTACAGCAAGCGCTCGGGTTCGAACACCGTTCTGGTGGTCGTCAACCTCGACCCGCACCACACCCAGGAGGCGACGGTCTCGTTGAACATGCCGGAACTCGGCCTCGACTGGCACGAGACCGTGCCGGTGCGCGACGAACTCACCGGCGACACCTATCACTGGGGCAGGGCCAGCTACGTGTGCCTGGAACCGGGTGTCACACCCGCACACGTCCTCGTCCTGCGACCGTCCCCGCAGACCGGAGGGTCACCCACCTCATGACGACTGTCAACGAGCCCGTCCCCGACACCTTCGAGGACACCCCCGCCAAGGACCGCGATCCCGACTGGTTCAAGCGGGCCGTGTTCTACGAGGTCCTCGTCCGCTCCTTCCAGGACAGCAACGGCGACGGCGTCGGCGACCTGAAGGGCATCACGTCCAAGCTGGACTACCTCCAGTGGCTGGGCGTCGACTGCCTCTGGCTGCCGCCGTTCTTCAAGTCCCCGCTGAGGGACGGCGGGTACGACGTCGCCGACTACACGTCGGTCCTGCCGGAGTTCGGCGACCTGGCCGACTTCGTCGAGTTCGTCGACTCGGCCCACCAGCGCGGGATGCGCGTGGTCATCGACTTCGTCATGAACCACACCAGCGACCAGCACCCGTGGTTCCAGGAGTCCCGGAAGGACCCGGACGGGCCGTACGGCGACTACTACGTCTGGGCCGACGACGACAAGCAGTACGCCGACGCCCGGATCATCTTCGTCGACACGGAGACGTCCAACTGGACCTTCGACCCGGTGCGCAAGCAGTACTACTGGCACCGGTTCTTCTCGCACCAGCCGGACCTCAACTACGAGAACCCGAAGGTGCAGGAGGAGATCCTCTCCGCGCTGAAGTTCTGGCTCGACCTCGGGATCGACGGCTTCCGGCTCGACGCGGTGCCCTACCTCTACCAGCAGGAGGGCACCAACTGCGAGAACCTCCCGGCGACCCACGACTTCCTCAAGCGGGTCCGCAAGGAGATCGACGACCACTACCCGGACACGGTGCTGCTCGCCGAGGCCAACCAGTGGCCGGAGGACGTCGTCGACTACTTCGGCGACTTCCGCTCCGGCGGCGACGAGTGCCACATGGCCTTCCACTTCCCGGTCATGCCGCGCATCTTCATGGCCGTGCGGCGCGAGTCGCGCCACCCGGTCTCCGAGATCCTCGCCAAGACGCCGCAGATCCCCTCCGGCTGCCAGTGGGGCATCTTCCTGCGCAACCACGACGAGCTCACGCTCGAGATGGTCACGGACGAAGAGCGCGACTACATGTACGCCGAGTACGCCAAGGACCCGCGCATGCGGGCCAACATCGGCATCCGGCGCCGCCTCGCCCCGCTCCTCGACAACGACCGGAAGCAGATGGAGCTCTTCACCGCGCTCCTCTTCTCGCTGCCGGGCTCGCCGGTGCTCTACTACGGCGACGAGATCGGCATGGGCGACAACATCTGGCTCGGCGACCGGGACGGCGTACGGACCCCGATGCAGTGGACGCCCGACCGGAACGCGGGCTTCTCCTCCTGCGACCCCGGCCGGCTCTACCTGCCGACGATCATGGACCCGGTCCACGGCTACCAGGTGACGAACGTCGAGGCGGGCATGGCATCCCCCTCCTCGCTCCTCCACTGGACGAAGCGGATGATCGAGGTCCGCAAGCAGAACCGCGCGTTCGGGACGGGGACGTACACGGAACTCCCGGCCTCCAACCCGGCGGTGCTCGCCTTCCTCCGGGAGGATGGCGACGACCTCGTCCTCTGCGTGAACAACTTCTCGCGGTTCGCGCAGCCGACCGAACTCGACCTGCGGCGCTTCGCCGGGAGGCGGCCCGTGGAGCTGATCGGCGGGGTGCGGTTCCCGGCCATCGGCGAGCTGCCCTACCTCCTGACCCTTGCGGGCCACGGCTTCTACTGGTTCCGTCTCAAGAAGGCGTAGCCGAAAGCCAGTTCGCGCACACCCGGTGCGGGGCGGTTTCCCCCGTCCCGCCCTGGGCACTGTGAACCACACACGATCCACGTCACGATTCTGGTCCATCCGGGCCCACTTGACGGACCCGTACGGATCACCCTTTCCGACACGTCCCGCACATCCGGACAGTCACAGCCGCCATCCGGGACACTCTGCGCATTTGAACGCATACGACAGTCAGTCGCGCACCCCGGGGAAAGGACGCGATGCCATGCCGGAGACCGCATCCACCACCCGGGCCCCGGACGCCCTCCTTCCGTCCCTCGCCCCCCTGCTCCACGAATGGCTGCCCCGGCAGCGCTGGTTCGCGGGCAAGGGCCGCCGGGTCACCGGATTCACCCTGGACGCGGCCACCGAGCTGCTCCCCCTGGACGGCACGGGACCCGGCCTCCTCCACCTGCTCGTGCGGGTCGAGCAACCCGGCCGGCCCGCCGGGACACCCTCCGACTGCTACCAGATCCTCCTTGGCGTACGGACCCAGCTCCCGCCCCGGCTCGGCCCCGCCCTGATCGGACGGATCCGGCAGGGCCCGCTCGCCGGACGCGCGGTGTACGAGGGCCTGCGCGACCCACGACTCGCCGGACTCCTCTACGAGCGGCTGCGCACCCCCGGCCGGACCGGGCCGCTGCGCTTCCACGCGACGGCTCCGCTGCCGCCGGGGCTTCCCCCGCGCGTGCTCGACGCCGAACAGTCCAACTCCTCTCTGGTGTACGGCGATTCGTACATCCTGAAGATCTTCCGCCGGGTCAGCCCCGGCGCCAACCCCGACCTCGAACTCCCCCTCGCCCTCGCCGGGGCCGGGTGCGGGCGCGTCCCCGCCCCCGTCGCCTGGTTCGAATCGGGGGCGGCGACCCTCGGCGTCCTCCAGCCCTACCTGCGGGACTCGCGCGACGGCTGGCGGCTCGCCCTCGACGCCCTCGCCGACGGGCGGGAGTTCACCACCGAGGCGCGGGCCCTCGGGCGGGCCACCGCCGAAGTGCACCTCGCCCTCGCCGACGCGCTCCCGACGCGGACGCTGCGGCGCTCCGAGACCGAGCACCTCGCCGCCGCGATGGACCGCCGGCTGCACGCGGCGGCGCAGGCCGTACCCGCCCTCCTGCCGTACGTCCCCGGCCTCCGGGCCGTCTTCGCGGCGGCGGGCGACGCGCCGGGGGCGGGGGTCCTCCAGCGCATCCACGGCGACCTGCACCTCGGCCAGACCCTGCGCGGGTCCGACGGCGCCTGGGCCGTCATCGACTTCGAGGGCGAACCGGCGAAGCCGCTGGACGAGCGGCGCAGCCCGCAGCCGACGGTCCGCGACGTCGCGGGGATGCTCCGCTCCTTCGACTACGCGGCACGGACGCACCGGCCGTGGAACGCGGAGTGGGCGGGGCGGTGCAGGGCGGCGTACTGCACGGGGTACGCGGAGGTGGCGGGCGCCGACCCGCGCACGGACCCGGCGCTGCTGCGCGCCTACGAGACGGACAAGGCGGTGTACGAGGTCGTCTACGAGGCCCGCCACCGCCCGGACTGGCTCCCGGTCCCCCTCTCCGCCATCCAACGCCTCGCCACCCTGACGTCGTGACCCCGCCCGCCCCGCCGTTCCGCCGCCGGCGTCCGTTCCGCCGGGGCGGTGCGGCGGGGCGCCGCGCAACCCGTTCGGCCCAGTCGGGGGCCGCGCGGGAGGGGGTGCCGCCTGCGGCGGGAGGCGGGCGCCCCGTTCGGCGGAGTGTCCCGTCGGCCCGTACCGCCGTTTTCACCGCAAGTACACCCGTACCCCCTCAAGGAGGACCCCGGTGACCGCCCGAAGCGCAGGCAAGACGTCCCGCAGTAAGAAGGCGCCCGCATCGGAACGGCCCCTCGTGAGGACGGCGCCACCGCTCGATCCGGGCGAGCGGGCCCGGCTGCTCGCCGGTGAGCACCACGACCCGCACGCCGTGCTCGGCGCCCACCCTGTACGGGGCGGCGTCGTCGTCCGGGTGCTGCGCCCCTGGGCGCGGGAGGTCGCCGTCGTCACGAAGGGGCGGCGGATCCCGCTCTTCGACGACGGGGACGGTCTCTTCTCCGGGCTGCTCCCGCTGCTCCGCAAGGTTCCCGCGTACGAGCTCCGCGTCGGCTACGGCGGCGGCGAGGACGGCGGCGGTGACGGACTCGCCGTCCAGGACCCTTACCGCTTCCTGCCCTCCCTCGGGGAGCTCGACCTGCACCTGATCGGCGAGGGGCGGCACGAGGAGCTCTGGACCGCGCTGGGGTCCCGGACCATGACCCACGACGGCGTCGACGGGACGCGGTTCACCGTGTGGGCGCCGAACGCCCGGGGCGTGCGCGTCACCGGCGACTTCACGCACTGGGACGGCACGGGGCTGCCGATGCGCTCCCTCGGCTCGACCGGCGTGTGGGAGCTGTTCGTGCCGGGGATCGGCGAGGGCGCCGTCTACAAGTTCGACATCACGCGTCCCGACGGCTCGCACACCGTCCGCGCCGACCCGATGGCCCGCCGCACCGAGTGCCCGCCGAACACCGCCTCCGTCGTCACCGCCTCGCACTACACGTGGGACGACGCCGAGTGGATGGAGCGGCGGGGCAGGCGCCCGCACCACGAGGCGCCGCTGTCGGTGTACGAGCTGCACCTCCCCTCCTGGCGGCCGGGGCTGAGCTACCGCGAGCTGGCCGAGGAGCTGCCGGCCTACGTCCGTGACCTCGGCTTCACCCACGTCGAGTTCATGGCCGTCGCCGAGCACCCCTTCAGCGGCTCCTGGGGCTACCAGGTCACCGGCTTCTACGCGCCGACCGCCCGCCTCGGCACCCCCGACGACTTCCGGTACCTCGTCGACGCCCTGCACCGGGCGGGGATCGGCGTCCTCATGGACTGGGTGCCGGCGCACTTCCCGAAGGACGACTGGGCGCTCGCCGAGTTCGACGGGCGCCCGCTGTACGAGCACGAGGACCCGCGCCGCTCGCACCACCCGGACTGGGGGACCCTGGAGTTCGACTACGGGCGCAAGGAGGTGCGGAACTTCCTCGTCGCCAACGCGGTCTACTGGTGCCAGGAGTTCCACCTCGACGGCCTCCGTGTCGACGCCGTCGCCTCGATGCTCTACCTCGACTACTCGCGCGAGCACGGCGAGTGGCTGCCCAACGAGTTCGGCGGCCGGGAGAACCTGGACGCGGTCGCCTTCCTCCAGGAGATGAACGCGACCGTGTACCGGCGCTGCCCGGGGATCGTGACCTTCGCCGAGGAGTCGACGGCCTGGGACGGGGTGACCCGCGCGACCGACCAGGTCGGCCCGGGCGGCTTCGGCGGGCTCGGGTTCGGCATGAAGTGGAACATGGGGTGGATGCACGACTCCCTCGGCTACGTCGGCAAGGAGTCGGTGCACCGCAAGTACCACCACCACGAGATGACCTTCTCGATGGTCTACGCGTACAGCGAGAACTACATCCTGCCGATCTCCCACGACGAGGTCGTCCACGGCAAGCGGTCGCTGGTGTCGAAGATGCCCGGCGACTGGTGGCAGCAGCGGGCCAACCACCGGGCCTACCTCGGCTTCATGTGGGCCCACCCGGGCAAGCAACTCCTCTTCATGGGGCAGGAGTTCGCCCAGGGCGGGGAGTGGTCGGCCGAGCACGGGCCGGACTGGTGGCTGCTCGACCCGGCGTACGGGGCCGAGGCCGACCACCGGGGCGTACAGGACCTCGTACGGGACCTGAACACGGTCTACGCGGCGACGCCGTCCCTGTGGGAGCGGGACACCGCCCCGGACGGCTTCCAGTGGGTCGTCGGGGACGCCGCCGAGGACAACGTCTTCGCGTTCCTGCGGTTCGACGGCTTCGGCTCCCCGCTGCTCGCCGTCTCGAACTTCTCGCCGGTCGTCCGGCACGACTACCGGCTCGGCGTGCCGGACACCTTCGCCGCCTGGGCGGAGGTCCTGAACACGGACGACGCCCGGTACGGCGGCGGGCACGTGGTCGGCGCCGACCCGGTGAAGACCGAGTCGGTGCCGTGGCACGGGCGCTCCGCGAGCGTGCGGATGACGCTGCCGCCGCTCGCGACGGTGTGGCTCAGGCCGGCCTGACGATCCCGAGCCGCTGAGTCGCCCGGGTCAGCGCCACGTACAGGTCGTTCACGCCGTGCGGGGCGCCGGCCCGGATGCCGTCGGGGTCGACGACGAGGACGGTGTCGAACTCCAGGCCCTTCGCCTGCCGCGGGTCGAGGACGACCACCGGCCGGGTGAGGTCGGGGGCGGGGCCGTGGGCCGCGTCCGGCAGGGCCGCGACCAGGGCGGGGAGGAGCGCCCCGGGCGCGACGACCGCGAGCCGGCCGCCGGAGCCCAGCTCGCCGGCGAGGGCGTCGGCGACCGCGTCGGCGGCCTCCTTCACCGGGTCTTCGACCGTGCGGTCCCAGGGCTCCACGCCCGTGGAGCGGACGGAGCTCGGCGGCTCGAAGTCCGGTTCGGTGGCGCGCCGGGCCTCGGCGGCGACCGCCATGATCTCGGCGGGCGTGCGGTAGTTGACGCCGAGGCGGACGTGCTGCCAGCGGTCCTCGACGTACGGGGAGAGGATCGCCTCCCAGGCGCCGACGCCGGCCGGGTCGCCGGTCTGTGCCGGGTCGCCGACGAGGGTCATGGAGCGGGTGGGGCTGCGGCGCATGAGGAGCCGCCAGGCCATCGCGGAGAGCTCCTGGGCCTCGTCGACGATGATGTGGCCGAAGGCCCAGGTGCGGTCGGCGGCGGCCCGTTCGGCGGCCGTGCGGTGGTCGGCCTCCTCCTGGCGTTCGGCGAACCGCTCGGCGTCGATGATGTCGTGGGCGGAGAGGACCTCGGAGGCGTCCTTGTCGAGCTCCTCCTTGTCCTCGAACTCGTAGGTGCGGGAGGCGAAGGAGACGTCGAGGACGCCCTGCGCGTACTGGATCTGCTTCTGCCGCTCGGCCTCCTGGGCGGCGCGGGCGGCCGAGTCGTCCTCGCCGAGGAGTTCGGCGGCCTCGTCGAGGAGGGGAATGTCCGACGGCGTCCAGGCACCGCCGTCGCGCCGGATGGCCGCCGCGTCCGCCTCGTCGGCCAGGTGGGTGGGATCGGTCAGGTAGTCGGTCAGGAACTCCTGGGGTGTCAGGGGAGGCCAGAGGGTGTCGATCGCCGCGTGGACGTCGGGGTTGGCGGCGATGCCCTTGGCGAGGAGGGCGATGTCGTCGGGGCCGAGGAAGTTCGGGCCGCCGTAGGGGTCGGCGCCGATGCGGTCGGCGAGCTGCTCGGCGAGCGCGTCGAGGACGCGGAAGACGAAGTAGGGGCGGGCGAGGTTGTGCGGGAGGCGGGTCTCGCGCGCCTTGTGGCGGGCTTCGAGTGCCATGTCCCAGTCGATGACCAGGTCGCCGTCGTCGTGCGGGACGATCAGCGGCTCGCCGCGCTCGGGGACCCGCTGGCGGTCCCGTACGGCGGCGGCGAGGGCCTCGGCCATCGTGGCGGCGCCCTTCACGGCGGCGGCGCGCGGGGTGTCGGTCCCGGTGGCGCGGACGCCGGGGAAGAGCTCGGCGGGGGTGGCGAGGAGGACGCCGGTCTCGCCGAGGGAGGGCAGGACGTTGCCGATGTAGCCGAGGAAGGCCGGGTTGGGGCCGACGATGAGGACGGCGCGGCGGGCGAGCTGCTCGCGGTGGGCGTAGAGGAGGTACGCGGCCCGGTGCAGGGCCACGGCGGTCTTCCCGGTCCCGGGGCCGCCCTCGACGACCAGGACGCCCTGGTGCGGGGAGCGGATGATGGCGTCCTGCTCGGCCTGGATGGTCTGCACGATGTCGTGCATGCGGCCGGTGCGGGCGGCGTCGAGCGCGGCGAGCAGCACCTCGTCGGCGTCGCGGCTCTCGTGGCCCGTGCGGGTGGCGTCGGCGAGGTCGAGGACCTCGTCGTGGAGGGCCGTGACCTCGCGGCCGCGGGTGGTGATGTGCCGCCGCCGGGAGAGGCCCAGGGGCTCGTAGCCGGTGGCGAGGTAGAAGGGGCGGGCGATCTCGGCCCGCCAGTCGACGACCAGGGGCGTACGGTTCGGGTCGTCCCGGCGGATGCCGAGGCGGCCGATGTGGTGGTCGCGGCCGTCGCGGAAGACGAGCCGTCCGAAACACAGCCCGCTCTCCCCCGCGTCGAAGGCGGCGAGCAGCCCCGACTGCTCGGCCACGACGACGTCCCGTTCGAGACGGCCCTGGTTGCTGCCGACGCCGGGGGTGCGCAGGGCTTCGGCGACGGCGGCCTCGGCACGGTCCCTCAGGTCGTCGAGGCGGGCGTAGAGATCGGTGATGAATTGCTGTTCGTTCCGAATTTCCTCGGTTGACAATTCGACTCCCGGCGCGATACAGTGCGTTTATTGAACTTATCCATGTCCATTCCTCATTACGGGCATGGATTTTCTAATATACGCGCCGCAATGCCCCGACTGTCAATTGCAGTCGGGGCATTCCTGTCAGAGCACGTCCCGGAAGACCATCAGGGTCGGGGGGCCGAGGATCCCGTACCGCAGGGTCGTCTCCGGGTTGCGGTCGACGTCGATCTCGACGATCCGCAGCCGGCCGGCCTCCTCCGCCGCGACGGCCCCGGGCACCGGCTTCAGCTGCCGGCACGGTCCGCACCACTCGGCCGTGAACTTCACCAGGACCGGCGGTCCCGCGCCGAGCACCTCCGCCGCGAAGTTCCCGTCCGTGACCTCGCCCACGTGCTCCGCACAGGTCGTCATCGCGTTCCCCACTCCCCTCTCCCGTCGGTTTCGCACCGGGGCTCCGGGCCGTGCGGGAGCTCCGCCTCGGCGCGCAGCAGCTGGGCGCCGACCTGGGCGCGTACCGCCTGGAGCTGGTCGATCAGGCCGTCGAGCTCCGCGAGCTTGCGGCGGTAGACGGCGATCGACGCGGGGCACGAGTCCCCCGCCGGGTGACCGGCGCGCAGGCACTCCACGAACGGCCGCGTTGACGTCGACGTCAGGGCAAGGGCAAGGGCAGCAGGGGCTTCCGCTCGACGGGCGAGGACAGCACGATCGAGGTCGTCGTCCGGCCGAGCGCCGAGGTCTGCTCCAGGACGTCCTCCAGGTGGACGGTGTCCGTGACGGCGACCTTGAGGATCCAGCAGTCCTCGCCCACCACGTGGTGGACCTCCAGGACCTCGGGGCGCGCGGTCAGTTCGAGGGTGCGGGGGTGCCTGAGCGTGTAGCCGCCGTGCGGGTCCACGCGGATGAACGCCTGGATGCCGTAGCCGAGGCGCGCCGGAGAGACGTGGGCGCCGTACCCGGTGATCGCGCCGCTCGCCTCCAGGCGGCGGACCCGCTCGGTGACGGCGGCGGGGCTGAGCCGGACGCGGCGCCCGAGCTCGCTGAGCTTGATGCGGCCGTCGCTCTGGAGGAGGTCCAGGATCTGCCGGTCGATGGGGTCGAAAGCGGCCGCCGAGGTTTCGTCGGCGGCCGTGCGCACATGCCGTGGTTCCTTCGGTTCGACGGCGCGGACTCCCATGTTTCCCCCTTCAGAACGCGAACGGACAACGTAACACTGGGAATCGGAAGAAAGGGAGTGGGGATTCATGGACATTCTGGTCATCGGCGGGAACCGCTATTTCGGAAAGCGGCTGATCGCGAACCTGCGGGATTCCGGGCACCGGGTCACCGTGCTCAACCGGGGCTCCTCCCCCGCCGCCTTCCCCGGGGACGCGGGAATCGAGCGGCTGACGGCCGACCGCGACGACGAGAGCGCCCTGGAGTCCGTCCTCGCGGGCCGTTCCTTCGACGTCGTCGTCGACCAGGTCTGCTACACCCCGCGCCAGGCGGTCGTCGCCCGACGGGTCTTCGCGGGACGGACCCGCCGGTACGTGATGACGTCGACCGTGGAGGTGTACGGGTACGAGGACTCGGCGACCCCGGTGACGGAGGACGCCGTGGACCTGGCGTCGGTCGCCGTCGACACCGAACTCCCTTGGGACGAGCCGGAGTTCCGCGACGCCCACTACGGCGAGGGCAAGCGGCAGGCCGAGGCGGTGTTCGCGGCGGACGGGTCGCCGTTCGCCTGGACGTCGGTGCGGGTCGCCCATGTCCTGGGCGGCGCCGACGACTTCACCGGCCGCCTCGACCACTACGTGCGCCGGATCGGGGCGGGCGAGCCGATCGCCGTGCCGGCGGTCAACCACCCCGCGACCTACGTGTACGTGGAGGAGATCGCCGCGTTCCTGGCCTGGGCCGCGACGGCCGACTTCACCGGCCCGGTGAACGCGAACTCCCACGGCCCGCTCACCACGGCCGACCTGTGCGCGGAGATCGGGCGGCAGGTGGGCGGCGGCCGGGTGGCCTTCCGGGAGGTGGAGGTCGGCGAGGTGTCGCCGTTCTCCTTCGCGCGGTCGTACGGGATGGACAACGGACGCGCGGAGCGGCTGGGTTACGCGTTCGGCCACACGGGCGAGTGGCTCGCGCGGGCCGTCGCCGAGACCGTGGGCGCGCGGAACGCGGAGGCGCGCTGATGCGGTACCGGACGCTCGGGGACGTGCGGGTCGGGGCGGTGGGGCTCGGCACGATGCCGCTCTCCGTCGAGGGGCATCCCGACGAGGCCCGTGCGGTGGCCACCGTCCACGCGGCCCTCGACGCCGGCGTGACGCTCCTCGACACGGCCGACTCCTACCATCCGCCGGGCGGCCGCCCCGGCGAGGGCGAACTGCTCGTGGCGCGCGCCCTCGCCTCGTACGGCGGCGGTACGGACGGGGTGCTCGTCGCGACGAAGGGCGGGCGGGGGCGCACGGCCGACGGCGGCTGGAGCGTCGACGGACGGCCGGCTCACCTGCGGCGGGCGGCGGAGGCGTCCGCCCGGCGGCTCGGCGTCGACGCCATCGGCCTCTACCAGCTGCACAAGCCCGACCCCCGCGTGCCCTACGCCGAATCCCTCGGGGCCGTGCGGGAGTTGCTGGACGCCGGCACGGTCAGGCTGGCCGGCGTCTCGAACGTGGACCGGGAGCAGATCCGGCTCGCCCGCACCGTCCTGGGCGACCGGCTCGTCTCGGTGCAGAACCGGTACTCCCCCGCCGTCCGGGACAGCGAGGCCGAGCTGCGGCTCTGCGCCGAACTGGGGCTGGCGTTCCTGCCCTGGAGCCCGCTCGGCGGCATCTCGCGCAGCTCGCTCGACGGGGCGTCGGCCCTGGAGGCGGACCCGGAGTTCGGCGCCTTCCACCGGGTGGCGCGGACGCACGGGGTCAGTCCGCAGCGCGTGGCGCTCGCGTGGCTGCTCGCCCGCTCGGAGACCGTCCTCCCGATCCCGGGCGCGAGCCGGCCGGAGAGCGCGCGGGACTCGGCGGGCGCGGCGGAACTGGTGCTCGCGGCGGACGAGCTGGCGGAGCTGGAGCGGGCCGGCGCGTCCGCGTGAGCGCGTACCGCCGGGCGCGAGGAGGGACGTACGGAAGGGCGGCCGTGCGACGTACGGAAGGGCGGCCGTGCGACGTACAGAAGGGCGGCCCTGCGGGGACCGCCCTTCCACATCGGGGCGGTCCTGCGGGGGACCGCCCTTCCGTACCGGGTCCCGGATCCGGCTCAAGGCCCGGGGCCCGGAGTGCGTCAGACGCCGGCGCGCGCCTTCTCCTCGCCCTCGTCGGCCCGCGGGTCCGGGACCGCCGCGGGGGCGTGGTCGTCGACGAGGGTCGTCTCGTCGAAGGGGACGTGCCCGGCGAGGACCTCCGCGACACGTGCTCGGTCGATCTCCTTCGTCCAGGTGCCGACGAGCACCGTGGCGACCGCGTTGCCCGCGAAGTTCGTCAGGGCGCGGGCCTCGCTCATGAAGCGGTCGATGCCGACGATCAGGCCGACTCCGTCGACGAGTTCGGGACGGTGGGACTGGAGGCCGCCCGCGAGCGTCGCGAGCCCCGCGCCGGTGACGCCCGCCGCCCCCTTCGAGGCGATGACCATGAAGACGAGGAGGGAGATCTGCTCGCCGACGGAGAGCGGGTCGCCCATCGCCTCGGCGACGAAGAGCGAGGCCATCGTCAGGTAGATCGCGGTGCCGTCGAGGTTGAAGGAGTAGCCGGTCGGCACGGTGATGCCGACGACGGGCTTGCTGACGCCCAGGTGCTCCATCTTCGCGATGAGCCGCGGCAGCGCGGACTCCGACGAGGAGGTGGAGAGGATCAGCAGGAACTCGCGCCCGAGGTACTTCAGCAGGCTCCAGATGTTGACCCCGGCGACCAGGCGCAGGATCGTGCCGAGCACGACGAAGACGAAGAGTCCGCAGGTCAGGTAGAAGCCGATCATGATGACCGCGAGGGACTTCAGCGCGGCGGCTCCGGTCGCGCCGACGACGGCGGCGATGGCACCGAACGCGCCGACCGGGGCGGCCCACATGATCATGCCGAGGATGCGGAAGACGAGCCGCTGGACGTGGCCGATGCCGCGCAGGACCGGCTCGCCGGCCGCGCCCATCGCCTGGAGCGCGAAGCCCGAGAGCAGCGCGACGAGGAGGGTCTGCAGGACCTCGCCCTCGGTGAAGGCGGAGACGAACGTGGTCGGGATGATGCCGAGCAGGAAGTCCGGGGTCGACTCGCCGCCGCCCGCCGCCTGCTTGGCCCCGGCCTCGGCGATCTCCTTGGTGAGGTGGAGGCCGGAACCCGGCTCCAGGAGGTTGCCGACGAGCAGACCGATCGCGAGTGCGACGGTCGACATCACGAGGAAGTAGCCGAGGGCGAGGCCGCCGACGGCGCCGACCTTGGCGGCCTTGCGGACCGATCCGACGCCGAGGACGATCGTGCAGAAGATGATCGGCGAGATCATCATCTTGATCAGGTTGACGAAGCCGGTACCCAGCGGCTTCAGCTCGACGGCGACGCCCGGCGCCAGGAATCCCACGGCGATGCCGAGCAGTACGGCGCCGATGACGGCCAGGTACAGGTAGTGCGTACGGTCCCGTCGTGCTGCGGCCACGGGCTCCTCCTCGAGCTGATGGGTGCATCCGGTCCTCACGGACTCCGCGACTATCCACCAGCCCGTGACCGGGGTCACGGTTGCGTGCGTTTCGTTCACGGGCGGCCCGTGCGGGAAGAGAACGATTCGGGAACGCAACGCCCCCGAGCAAACTCCGGGGCGCCGACTCCGTGCAGACTTGCCCGCATGCGTCTCGCCCTCCCCCGCCCCCGCAGCCTGGCCGGCCAGCTCTTCGCGATGCAGGTCGTGCTCGTGGCCGTCGTCGTGGCCGGCTGCGCGGTCTTCGCGTACGTCACGGACCGGGCGCAGGCGGAGGAGAACGCGCGGCGGCAGGCCACCGCGACCGCCGCGGCCGTCGCCGACTCCCCCTCCGTGGTCACCGCGGCGGCCTCGGCGGACCCGACGGGCGCGCTCCAGCCGTACGCGGAGGCGCTGCGCGGGCACGCGGGCGTCGCCTTCGTGGTGATCATGGCGCCGGACGGGACGCGCTGGACCCACCCCGATCCGGCACAGATCGGCCGGACGTACCTCGGCCACATCGAGGAGGCGGCGGCGGGCCGGACGCTCTCGGAGACGTACCGGGGGACGCTCGGCCCCTCCGTCCGCACGGTGACGCCCGTCCGGGACGCGGACGGGCGGGTGGTCGCGCTCGTCAGCGCCGGCATCACCATCGAGAAGATCAGCGAGCAGGTACGGGGACAGGTGGCCGCGCTCCTCGGCATGGCGGGCGCGGCGCTCGCGCTCGGCGGAGCGGGGACGTACGTCGTGAACGCCCGGCTGCGCCGCCACACGCACGGCATGAACGCGGCGGAGCTGAGCCGCCTGCACGACTACCACGAGGCCGCGCTGCACGCGGTGCGCGAGGGGCTCGTCATGCTCGACGGACAGCGCCGGGTCGCCCTCATCAACGACGGGGCGCGCGAGCTGCTCGGCCTCGGCGAGGCCGTCGTCGGCCGACCGGCCGCCGAGCTCGGCCTCCCCGCCCCGCTGACCGGCGCGCTGCTCTCCTCGGAGCCGCGCGTCGACGAGACCCACCTGACGGCCGACCGGGTGCTCGTCGTCAACACCCGCCCGGTGGTGGGCGGGGAACGCCGCGGCACGGTCGTGACGCTCCGGGACCGCACGGAACTCCAGTCATTGTCCGGCGAGTTGGACTCCGAGCGCGGATTCACGGAGGCGCTGCGCTCACAGGCGCACGAGGCGGCGAACCGGCTGCACACGGTCGTCTCGCTCGTCGAACTCGGCAAGGTGACCGAGGCGGTGGAGTTCGCGACGGCGGAGCTCGAACTCGCGCAGGCGCTCACGGACCGGGTCGTCGACGCGGTCGGCGAGCCGGTCCTCGCGGCGCTGCTGCTCGGGAAGGCCGCCCAGGCGAACGAGCGGGGCGTGGAGCTCGTCCTGACCGACGACAGTCGCGTCGACGACGGCGGGGTGCCGGCGTCGCTTCCCTCCCGTGACCTGGTCACCGTCCTCGGCAACCTCGTCGACAACGCCGTCGAGGCGGTGAGCGGCACCCCGCACGCGCGCGTGACGGTCACGATCGCGGGCGGCGACCCGCTGCTCCTGCGCGTGAGCGACAACGGCCCCGGCGTCCGCCCGGCCGACCGCGACGCGGTCCTCGGCCGCGGCTGGACCACGCGCGGCCCGGGCCGCGGCCTGGGCCTGGCCCTGGTCGGCCAGGCGGTCACGCGGGCGGGCGGCACGCTGACGGTGACGGAGGCGGAGAACGGCGGAGCGGAGTTCACGGCGCGGCTGCCGAGGGCGGGCAGGACGGAGAAGGAGACGGGATGGGGCGCGGCGGGGTCGGAGGCGGCGGACCCGAGCGCGTCGGCGCCGGGCACTGCCGGCCCGGACGTCGCTGCGCCGGGCACTGCCGGCCCGGGGGTTGCCGTGCCAGGAGTGGCCGGCCCGGGCGTTGCCGTGCCGGGAGTGGCCGGGCCGGGCGTTGCCGTGCCGGGAGTGGCCGGGCCGCGCACGGCGGAGCCGGACCTGGCGGAGCCGGGCGGGTCGGTGCCGGGCGTGGCCGGCCCGGGCGTTGCCGTGCCGGGAGTCGCCGGGCCGCACACGGCGGAGCCGGACCTGGCGGAGCCGGGCGGGTCGGCGCCGGGCGTGGCCGGCCCGGGCGTTGCCGTGCCGGGAGTGGCCGGGCCGCACACGGCGGAGCCGGACCTGGCGGAGCCGGGAGGGTCGGCGCCGGGCGTTGCCGCTCCGGGCGTGGGCGCCCTGGGGCGGGTTCGCGGGGCGGGAGCGCGTATCGCCGAGGGGGGCTCGTGAGCGGGGGCGGGGGCGTGCGCGTGCTCGTCGTCGAGGACGATCCCGTCGCCGCCGACGCGCACGCGCTCTACGTCGGTCGGGTCGACGGGTTCTCCGTCGTCGGGGTCGCCCACTCGCGGGCCGCCGCCGTGCGGGTGCTCGACCGGACGCCCGTCGATCTGATCCTGCTCGACCTGTACCTGCCCGACGGCCACGGTCTCCACCTCCTCCGCGCCCTGCGCGCCGCCGGGCACGGCGCCGACGTCATCGCCGTGACCTCGGCGCGGGACCTGTCGGTCGTCCGCGAGGGCGTGTCGCTCGGGGTCGTCCAGTACGTCCTGAAGCCCTTCGCCTTCGCGACCCTGCGGGACCGGCTCGTGCGGTACGCGGAGTTCCGGGCGTCCGCCGGGGAGGCCTCCGGGCAGGACGAGGTGGACCGGGCCCTCGCCACCCTGCGGGCCCCGCACCCGAGCAGCCTCCCGAAGGGGCTCAGCGCCCCGACCCTGGAGGCGGTGACCCGCGCGCTCCGCGAGACCCCGGCCGGCCTGACCGCCGCCGAGGCGGGGGCGGTGGTCGGGATCTCGCGGATCACGGCCCGCCGCTACCTGGAGCACCTGGTGACCGAGGGCCGGACGGTACGGGCTCCGCAGTACGGGCAGGTGGGGCGGCCCGAGCTCCAGTACCGCTGGCTCGACGGGCGCCCGGGAGGGCGTTGAGAGGAACGCGCCGATCGCGCCGATCGCGTCGTTACCGGGGGGTTCGCACGTTCCTACGACCTCGCACGTTGGGCGAAGGCACCGTAGCCAGGCGTCGCCCGCCGCCCCTACCGTGGCCGCGTGCACCAACCCTCTCCCCCCTTCGACGGCCCCGCCGCCCGCCGCCTGCGCGAGGGCCTCGGCATGGCCCCCGACCATGTCGCGTACGGTCTGCGCGCCCAGTACGGCATGCTCGTCCCGCCCGAGACGGTCGTCGCCTGGGAACGCGGCCGGGCCCTGCCCACGGCGCAGGAACTGAGCGCGCTCGCGGGCGTCCTGTGGTGCGCCCCGGCCGAGCTGATCGCCGTCGCGTCGACGCTGCGCGAGCACCGGATGGCCCGCGGGCTCTCCGCGGAGGACCTGGCGCGGCTCCTGGGCATGGCGGCGCACGCGTACGGGCGGATGGAGGACGAGGGCCGCTGGCGCGGCACCGAGCGCCAGACCGCCGCGCTCGCCGAGATCCTCGGTCTCGGCCCGCGCGAACTGATCACGGCGACCGGCGGCGACGAGGCCCTCGCGACGCTGCTGCGCGACGCGGCGACGACGCGATGGCAGGCGTACGTGAAGCCCGCGCTCAAGCTCGTACCGCTGCCGAAGCGGACCGTCGAGCCCGCGCTCCAGCGCCTGCACACGGACTACCACGCGCGCATGGCGGCGACGAGCAGTTGGGGCGCGTCGGGGGCGACGGGCGACGAGGGCCGGGCGTATCTGGAGGAGATCACGGGGCACTTCTGGGCGGCGGTGGGCGAGTAGCGCTCCCCGCCCCCTAGATTGGCCGCGTGAGACGACACATACCGTTCGAACGACTCCACAACTTCCGTGACCTGGGCGGATATCGGACCGCCGACGGCGGGACCGTGCGGTGGGAGACCCTCTACCGCTCCGACTCGCTCGCCAAGCTCGCGACGTCCGGACCCGAGGACCTCGACCGCTTCCGCGCGCTCGGCGTCACCACCGTGATCGACCTGCGCTACCCGTGGGAGATCGCCGCGAAGGGGCGTCTGCCGGAGAGCGAACCGGCCGCCTGGCACAACCTGTCCATCGAGCACCGGCCGTACGACCAGGCGGAGATCGACCCCGAGCTCGACCCGTGGCGCTACCTCGCCGACCGCTTCGCCGAGGTCGCGGAGGACGGCGCGGAGGAACTCCGTACGGCCCTGGAGGTCGTCGCGGCGGCCGACGGGCCGCTCGTCTTCCACTGCGCGTCCGGCAAGGACCGCACGGGACTGCTCGCGGCGGTCGTCCTCGCGCTCCTCGGCGTCCCCGACGAGGAGATCCTCGCCGACTTCGCCCTGACGGAGCTGGCGACGGAGCGGCTGATCGCCGACTGGAAGGCCTCCCACCCGGGCCGCGAGCTCCGCTGGCCGGGCTACGGCCGGGCCCCGGCCGAGATCATGCGGCTGTTCCTCGCGGATCTGCGGGACCGGTACGGATCGGTGTACGGGTACGTCACCGGCCACGTGGGCCTGGACCCGGCGGTGGTCGAGGCGCTGAGGTCCCGCCTGGTGGAGGCGGGCTGACGGCCCTCGGACCGGCTTCAGCGCCGGTCGAAGCTGAACAGCTGGCCGGCCGCGTCGGGCGCGCACGGCGCCTGGGCCAGGCGGGCCCAGACCGCCGTGCGGTCGCCGACGACGGTGACGCAGCTGCCGGGCGTGGCGGAGCCCGCGGGCACGATCCGGTAGCCCTCGACGGGAGTGCCGTACGGCTCCAGGGCGAAGGTCTCGACCCGGGTGGGGTCGCCGCACTCGGAGTCCTCGTACGCGGCGCCGGGTATCCGGCCGCCGGAGGGGATGCCGGAGCAGCCGGGGCCGTAGTCGGGGTGGTCCGAGGCGATGCGCCACCGACCGGAGCCCGCCGCCTCCAGGGAGTACAGCGGCACGCCGGCGTCGGGGCACGGCAGTTGGTGGATCTGTCCGCTCCGCGTCCCGCGCCGCTCGCCGAGGCACAGGTCCTGCCCGACGACCCGGATGCGGACGTCCCCGGCGGCGGGCGCCGTGAGCACCCGCGGCGGGTGGCCACCGTGCCCGTCGCGCAGGGCGGCGACGAAGCTGACCCCGGCGAAGCCGAGCCCGGCGAGGGCCACGCCGGCGACGACTCCCCGCCGCATCCGCGCCCGCGCGGCGGCCCGGGCCCGTCCCGCGGGCTCCGGGTCCGCGGACGCCCCGCCGGGGGCTCGCGCCTCCTCCGGCCGGACTGCGGAGGTCCCGGCACCCTCCGGCGGGACGCCGGGCGGGACCTCCGGCGTGCGGAGGTCCGGACCCGCGGCCTCGCCGGACGGGGCACCCCGTCCCGGGCCCACCGGGCCGACCGGACCGACCGGGGCCGCTGGGGCCGCCGGGGCCGCCGGGGCCGCCGGGCCGACCGGGCCAGCCGGGCCGGCCTGGCCCGCCGGGTCGTCGCCCCGTGCCGCCAGGCGCTTCCGGGTCGTCAGCCAGTCCTCCAGCCGCCCCGGGTCCGCCCCGCACGCGCGGACGTACGACGCGAGCAGTTCCTCGCGCGGGACCGTCGTGCGGGCCAGCATGTTCGCCACCGTGGAGCGCGGGAGGACGTCCCCGTGCGCCTCCGCCCTGTTCGCGAGCTCGCGGTAGGTCAGGCCCGACCAGTCCTTGAGGGCCTGGAGGCAGGCGAGGAACTCCGCCGCGGTCCGCGCCTCGCGCGGGTCGGGTGCCCGGTCCCCCGGCGTCATCTGCCCGTCTCCCCTCCGCCGGACCGTTGTGGGACATGTCCGGGACAAGCCTCAAGCCTTGTTGATCTCGCTCGTTCGCTCAAGAGTGGATTTCGGCCGGGCGGGACGCCGGGCGTGACGCCGGGCGTGGGCGTGGCGCCGGGCGTGACGCCGGACACGCGAAGTGGCCCCGACCCTCCACGGGGGGAAGGTCGGGGCCACTCGGGCGGGTCCGGGTCCCGGATCGGATCCGGGACGGGTGGGGACCTAAGTCCCTTCCTGCGGGTCGGTCGGTCCGGTCAGAAGACCGACTCGGCCTCGCGCATGCGGTCCTCCGGGACCGTCTTCAGCCGCGTCACGGCATCGGCCAGCGGCACCATCTCGACGGCCGTGCCCCGCAGCGCCGTCATCCGTCCGAACTGACCCCGGTGCGCGGCCTCGACCGCGTGCCAGCCGAAGCGGGTCGCGAGCACACGGTCGTACGCCGTCGGCGTGCCGCCGCGCTGGACGTGACCGAGGATGACCGGGCGGGCCTCCTTGCCGAGGCGTCGCTCCAGCTCGACGGCGAGCTGGTTGCCGATGCCCTGGAAGCGCTCGTGACCGAACTGGTCGATCTCGCCCTTCTTGTACTCCATCGAGCCCTCGGCCGGGTGCGCGCCCTCGGCGACGCAGATGACCGCGAACTTCTTGCCGCGCGCGAAGCGCTCCTCGACCATCTTGACGAGGTCGTCGACCTGGAAGGGCCGCTCGGGGAGGCAGATGCCGTGCGCGCCGCCGGCCATGCCGGACTCCAGGGCGATCCAGCCGGCGTGGCGGCCCATCACCTCGACCACCATCACGCGCTGGTGGGACTCGGCGGTGGTCTTGAGGCGGTCCATGGCCTCGGTGGCGACGCCGACGGCGGTGTCGAAGCCGAAGGTGCGGTCCGTGGAGGAGATGTCGTTGTCGATCGTCTTCGGGACGCCGACGACGGGCATGCCCGCGTCGGAGAGCATCCGGGCGGCGGTCAGGGTCCCCTCGCCGCCGATCGGGATGAGGACGTCGATGCCGTACTTCTTCGCCAGGTCGGGGGCCGATTCGGCGGCCTCCCGCAGTCGGTTGCGCTCCAGGCGGGCCGAGCCGAGGATCGTGCCGCCGCGGGCGAGGATGCCGCTGACGGCGTTGAGGTCGAGGGGCCGGTAGTGGCCGTCGAGGAGGCCCTTGAAGCCGTCCTCGAAGCCGATGACCTCGTCGTCGTGGCCGGTCAGCGCCCGGTGCACGACCGACCGGATGACTGCGTTCAGGCCGGGGCAGTCGCCGCCTGCCGTGAGAACTCCGATGCGCATCGTGCTGTACTCCTGCTCGGTCGCGGTCCGTTATGAGCCACGGCAATTCTCACACGCTCCGCCGGGCGGAGCCGCTCGTCGCCCCGCCGCGCGTCACTCTGCGCGACATTCCGGGGGTCTTTGGTCCCGCCGCTCCGGGGCCTTCGTCCGGCGGGCGATTTACCCCTCGCCGGGGGTACTGTCAAGGGGGTAATGCCGTCCTGTCGGGGCTATTCGGATGCCCTCGGTTGACGGCGAGGACCACCCCCGTTTCCGCAGGACTGGACAGGAGACCACGGCGTGACGCGCAGCGTGTACGTGACCGGGATCGACCGCGGTGACGGCCGCCAGGTCGTCGAGCTGGGAGTCATGGAGCTCCTCACCCGCCAGGTGGACCGCGTGGGGGTGTTCCGCCCGCTGGTCCACGACGGACCCGACCGCCTGTTCGACCTCCTGCGGTCCCGCTACCGGCTCACGCAGGACCCCTCGACGGTCTACGGCATGGACTACCACGAGGCCTCGGACCTCCAGGCCGAGAGAGGCACCGACGCCCTCGTCTCCGAGATCGTCGAGCGCTTCCACACGGTCGCCCGCGAGTACGAGGTCGTCCTCGTCCTCGGCACCGACTTCGCCGCCACCCAGCTCCCCGACGAGCTCGCCCTCAACGCCCGCCTGGCGAACGAGTTCGGCGCCTCCGTCATCCCCGTGGTCGGCGGCAAGGGCCAGCCCTCGGAGTCCGTACGGGCCGAGGCGCGCAACGCGTTCCGGGCGTACGACGGTCTCGGCTGCGACGTCCTCGCGCTGATCGTCAACCGGGCCGCCCCCGAGGACCGGGAGATCATCGCCGAGCGGCTCTCCGCCCGGCTGCCCGTGCCCTGTTACGTCCTGCCGGACGAGCCGGCGCTCGCCGCGCCGACGGTCGCCCAGATCACCCACGCGCTCGGCGCGCAGGTCGTCCTCGGCGACGACGCGGGGCTCGCGCGCGACGCCCTCGACTTCGTCTTCGGCGGCGCGATGCTGCCAAACTTCCTCAACGCCCTGACGCCGGGCTGCCTCGTCGTCACCCCCGGGGACCGCGCGGACCTGGTCGTCGGCGCGCTCGCCGCGCACTCGGCCGGCACCCCGCCGATCGCCGGCGTGCTCCTGACGCTGAACGAGCGGCCCAGCAACGAGATCCTGACCCTCGCGGCCCGGCTCGCGCCCGGCACCCCGGTCATCTCCGTCTCGGACAACAGCTTCACCACCGCGTCCGAGCTCTTCGCCCTCGAAGGGAAGCTCAACGCGGCCACGCCCCGCAAGGCGGAGACGGCGCTCGGGCTCTTCGAGCGGCACGTCGACACCAACGACCTCCTCAAGCGGGTCTCGGTCGCCCGCAGCGGCCGGGTCACGCCGATGATGTTCGAGCACGAGCTGCTCGAACAGGCGCGCGCCGACCGCCGCCGCGTGGTGCTCCCCGAGGGCACCGAGGACCGCGTGCTGCGCGCCGCCGACGTCCTGATCCGCCGTGACGTCTGCGACCTGACGCTCCTCGGCGACGTCGAGACGATCCGCAAGAAGGCCGCGGACCTGAGCGTCGACCTCGCCGACACGCAGCTGATCGACCCGCAGACCTCGGAGCTGCGCGACGCGTTCGCGGAGAAGTACGCGAAGCTGCGCGCCCACAAGGGCGTGACCGTCGAGCTCGCGTACGACGTGGTCTCCGACGTGAACTACTTCGGCACCCTGATGGTCCAGGAGGGCCTGGCCGACGGCATGGTCTCGGGCTCCGTGCACTCCACGGCCGCCACGATCCGGCCCGCCTTCGAGATCATCAAGACGAAGCCGGACGCCTCGATCGTCTCCTCGGTCTTCTTCATGTGCCTCGCCGACAAGGTCCTCGTCTACGGCGACTGCGCGGTCAACCCGGACCCGAACGCGGAGCAGCTCGCGGACATCGCCGCCCAGTCGGCGGCCACCGCCGCGCAGTTCGGCGTCGAGCCGCGGATCGCGATGCTCTCGTACTCGACGGGCACCTCGGGCTCCGGCGCGGACGTCGACAAGGTCCGCGAGGCGACGAAGCTGGTCCGCGAGGCCCACCCCGAGCTGCGGATCGAGGGCCCGATCCAGTACGACGCCGCCGTCGAGCCCTCCGTCGCGGCGACGAAGCTGCCGGACTCCGAGGTGGCGGGCCAGGCGAGCGTCCTGATCTTCCCCGACCTCAACACCGGCAACAACACCTACAAGGCCGTGCAGCGCTCGGCCGGCGCCGTGGCCGTCGGGCCGGTGCTCCAGGGCCTGCGCAAGCCGGTCAACGACCTCTCGCGCGGTGCCCTCGTCAGCGACATCGTCAACACGGTCGCCATCACGGCGATCCAGTCCCAGGCCCAGGAGATCCCGGCATGAGCACCCCCACCCGCGCACTGGTCCTCAACTCCGGCTCCTCGTCGGTGAAGTACCAGCTGATCGACATGGCGGACGACAGCCGTCTGGCCCAGGGCCTCGTCGAGCGGATCGGCGAGGAGACCTCCCGGCTCGTGCACACCCCGCTCCAGGGCGGTGGCGGCGCGAAGCGCGAGACGAACGGTCCGATCCCCGACCACGCGGCGGCGCTCAAGGCGGTCGCGGAGGAACTGGCGGCGGACGGCCTCGGCCTGGACTCCCCCGAGCTGGCCGTGATCGGCCACCGGGTCGTCCACGGCGGGCTGCGGTTCACCGCGCCGACGGTCGTCGACGACGAGGTGCTCGCGGAGATCGAGCGGCTCGTGCCGGTGGCGCCGCTGCACAACCCGGCGAACCTCACCGGCATCCGCACGGCGATGGCGCTGCGCCCGGACCTCCCGCAGGTCGCGGTCTTCGACACGGCCTTCCACACGACGATGCCGGAGTCGGCGGCGCGGTACGCGATCGACGTGGCGACGGCGGACGAGCACCGCATCCGCCGGTACGGCTTCCACGGCACCTCGCACGCGTACGTCTCGCGCGAGACGGCGAAGCTGCTCGGCAAGGCGCCGGAGGAGGTGAACGTGATCGTGCTGCACCTGGGCAACGGGGCCTCCGCCTCGGCGGTGGCGGGCGGCCGGTGCGTGGACACGTCGATGGGCCTGACCCCGCTGGAGGGTCTGGTCATGGGCACCCGCTCGGGCGACATCGACCCGGCGGTGACCTTCCACCTGAAGCGGGTGGCGGGGATGTCGGCGGACGAGATCGACACCCTCCTGAACAAGAAGTCCGGTCTGGTCGGGCTGTGCGGCGACAACGACATGCGGGAGATCCGCCGTCGCGTCGACGAGGGCGACCCGGCGGCCACGCTCGCCTTCGAGATCTACGTGCACCGCCTGAAGAAGTACATCGGCGCGTACTACGCGGTGCTCGGCCGGGTGGACGCGGTGGCGTTCACGGCGGGCGTCGGCGAGAACGCGGCCCCGGTGCGGGAGGCCGCCATCGCGGGCCTGGAGGAGCTGGGGCTCGCCGTCGACGCGGACCTCAACGCGGTCCGTTCCGACGAGGCCCGGATCATCTCGCCGAACTACGCGCGGGTGGCGGTGGCCGTGGTGCCGACGGACGAGGAACTGGAGATCGCGCGGCAGAGCTTCGCGCTGGTCCAGGGTCCGCACTAGGACCCCACGGGGGGCGCTCATTTCGCGCCGGTTGAGCTCGAACGAGTGAACGATTGAGCACCCCCACGCCCATTTGTACTTTCCGCCAGTCGGAATATTCCGCAGAGAAACAAACCGATAGGATCCGCCTCATGCGCCGTTCCAAAATCGTCTGCACGCTGGGCCCCGCCGTCGACTCGTATGAGCAGCTGAAGGCTCTCATCGAGGCCGGTATGAACGTGGCCCGATTCAACTTCAGCCACGGCTCCCAGGCAGAACACCAGGAGCGGTACGACCGCGTCCGGCAGGTCTCCGCGGACACCGGGCACGCCGTCGGCGTCCTCGCCGACCTCCAGGGCCCGAAGATCCGCCTGGAGACCTTCGCCGAGGGTCCCGTCGAGCTGGTGCGCGGTGACGAGTTCACCATCACCACCGAGGACGTCCCCGGCGACAAGTCGATCTGCGGCACGACCTACAAGGGTCTGCCCGGCGACGTCTCCAAGGGCGACCAGGTCCTCATCAACGACGGCAACGTCGAGCTCCGCGTCGTCGAGGTCGACGGCCCCCGGGTCAAGACGATCGTCGTCGAGGGCGGCGTCGTCTCCGACCACAAGGGCATCAACCTGCCCGGCGCGGCCGTCAACGTCCCCGCCCTGTCGGAGAAGGACGTCGACGACCTCCGCTTCGCGCTCCGCATGGGCTGCGACATGGTCGCCCTGTCGTTCGTCCGCGACGCCAACGACGTCAAGGACGTCCACAAGGTGATGGACGAGGAGGGCCGCCGGGTCCCCGTCATCGCCAAGGTCGAGAAGCCGCAGGCCGTCGAGAACATGGCCGCCGTCGTCGACGCCTTCGACGCCGTCATGGTGGCCCGCGGCGACCTCGCCGTGGAGTACCCGCTGGAGAAGGTCCCGATGGTGCAGAAGCGCCTCGTGGAGCTCTGCCGCCGCAACGCGAAGCCGGTCATCGTCGCCACCCAGATGATGGAGTCGATGATCACCAACTCCCGTCCGACCCGCGCCGAGGCGAGCGACGTCGCCAACGCGATCCTGGACGGCGCGGACGCGGTCATGCTCTCGGCCGAGTCCTCGGTCGGCGCCTACCCGATCGAGACCGTCAAGACGATGTCGAAGATCGTCGCCGCGGCCGAGGAGGAGCTCCTCTCCAAGGGCCTCCAGCCCCTCGTACAGGGCAAGAAGCCGCGCACGCAGGGCGGTTCGGTCGCCCGCGCGGCCTGCGAGATCGCCGACTTCCTGGGCGGCACGGCGCTCGTCGCCTTCACCCAGTCCGGCGACACGGCCCGCCGCCTGTCCCGCTACCGGGTGCAGCAGCCGATCCTCGCCTTCACGACGGACGAGAACACCCGCAACCAGCTCACCCTGAGCTGGGGCGTCGAGTCCTTCGTCGTCCCGCACGTGGACAACACCGACGCGATGGTCGACCTCGTCGACGCCGAGCTCCTCAAGCTCCAGCGCTTCAACGCCGGCGACATCATGGTCATCACGGCCGGCTCGCCCCCCGGCGTCCCCGGCACGACGAACATGGTCCGCGTCCACCACCTCGGCGGCGAGCGCGACTGACCCCGTCGCGCGCGTGAGTGACACACGAGGAAGCCCCCGTCCGGTGCGGACGGGGGCTTCCTCGTTGGCTCCGACGCCGTACGGGGACGTCAGCTGCGCTCGATGGTCTGGCGGAGGCCCGGCACCTTGAGGGTGCCGCCGAACTGACCGGCCTGCTTGAGCTTCACGTTGCTGAAGAACGCGAAGGGGACGTCCAGCGGCGGCGGGGACTCCGGGCCGAAGGTGATCGGGATGATGCCGAAGAGGTTGCCCTTCAGCTCCTCCGTGTACATGGTCACCGTGTTGTCGCGGATGGTCGACGTCGAGCCCTTGGTGGAGCGGACGTGCCCCGTGTAGCCCTCGGGGTAGACCACCATCTGGTGCAGGTCCTTGATGTCGACCGAGCTCGCGGTGAACTTCAGGACCTTCTTGATCTTGCCGCTGCCGGTCTTCACCTCGACGATGCCGTGGTACTTGAGGCCGTTCAGCGTGAGCAGCGTGCTCTCCAGGCGCCACGGGTCGTCCGGGAGCAGCGGGATGCCGGGCTCCAGTTCGGCCGCCGCGAGCGCCTCGGGGTCGGGCTCGGGGCACGGGAAGTGCGGCTTGGCGCCCTCGGGTATGGACTCGTCCGGCCTGGCGTCGAGGCCCTGGGCGCTCTCGGGGAGCTCCTCGACCTTCGCACCGGCCTCGGCGGCCGCCTTCTTGATGGCGTCCTTGGTGGCGGACTCGGTGGCGGACTCGGTGGCGTCCTTGGTGGCCGACTCGGTGGGGTCGGTGGAGGGGGCGGTGGTCGGCTTCGGCGCGGTCGTGGCGGGCGCGGAGCCCGTCGCGGTGGGCTTGGGCGCCGCCGTGGCGGGCGCGGCCGTCTCGTCGTCCGCCGCCGCCTCGACGCGGTCGGCCGGGGCCTGGGTGGTCGGCGCGGCCGTGGGCGCCGTGGTGGCCGTCGGCTCCGGGTCCGGGCCGTCGAAGAGGTCCCGGAGCGCGTCGCCGACCCCCAGCGGGTCGAGCGGGTTGGTCGACTTCGTCGGCGAAGGGGTGCTCGTCGGCGTCGCCGTCGGCGCGGGCTCCTCGGCGGCCTCCTGGGCGCCGCCGGCACGCTGCGCGGTGGCCTCACCGGTGGCGGTGGCCGTCGGGGTGGCCGTCGTCGTGCTGGTGGCGTCGGGGCTCGCCGTCGCGGAGGCGGTGGCCGTCGGCGCACCCGTCGCGGTGGCGGACGGGCTCGCGGTCGGCTGGGCGGTCCCGCCCGGCTTCGCGCTCTCGCCCGGCTTGGCGGACTCCGTCGGCTTGGCGCTCTCCGTCGGCTTCGCCGTCTGCTCCGGCGTCGTCGCCTCGGGCGTCGGCTCGTCGGAGCGGGTCACGCACGGGCCGGGCGCGAAGGGGATGTCCTTCTCGTCGGCGAGGGCGACCTTGGGCGTGAGGCCCATGCCCACGAACACGGCGGTCGGCATGGCGGCGAGCGCCATGGCCTTGCCGGCGGGGCCCTGGATCATGTTCAGCAGCGACTTGCGCGGGGCCGCGTGCCGCGGGCCCGTCCTCCCGAGCGCAGACTGCGTCTCGTCACCCCGCACTGTTCCTCCCGCCATTGGCGTCGATCGTCGATTCGGTCGCGTGGTGCTCCGCCTCGGGCTGCTCGGGGATGCCGTCGAGCGCGTCGTCGTCGGCGGCGGCGTCGCGGGCCCCGGAGTCGTCGAGCGCCTCATCCACCGGCGGAGCGGGCGCCCAGGCGATGGACATGCCGCCGCCGACGAGCGCGAGCAGGAAGCCGATGAGGAGACCGCCGAAGTTGGAGACGGGGATGGACACCAGACCGAGCACGATCGTGGCGACACCCGCGAAGACCCGGACGATGGGCTGGTACCACATCGTCAGGCCGAGCGTGATGAGCAGGACGCCGATGATGAGCGCGCCGGCCCCGGCGGTCGTCTTCATCGCGAGGCTGACGTTGCCGAGCCGCAGGTCTCCGTACGGGAGGTAGGCGATCGGCACACCACCGAGGATGGTGAGCAGGCCGGCCCAGAAGGGTCGGGTCTGCCGCCAGACCTTGAACCGGTTGTCCTGCTTGGGGACTCCGTGGGAGGCGGAGATCTCGGCGCTCATGGAAACAGCTCCCTGGAAGCGGTGTTGCTGAGAAGAGAGAAGCGGGGACGGGCCCCGGAGCGGACGCGGGCCGCCGGAGCGACCCGCATCCTGAGTGCGAGGGCGGATCAGCCCTGGAAGCACTCCTTGTCGGTGCCCCGGTGCAGGGCCAGCTTCAGGTCGGGGAGCTTGAAGGTGGCGGCCGTGGTGGCCCACGCCTTCTGCTTGACCTTGGTCAGCGTGACGTTGTCGGCACGCTGGGCGAAGCCGGCGGTGTTGGCCTTGGTGTTGGGCTGGATGCCCTGGCCACCCTCCTTCTTCGGGAGGCTGCCGGCCGCGACGCCGATGTCGATCTGCTTGAACTCGGCGTCGGCCTCGAGGTACGAGACGTCGAGGTACAGGTCCTTCGCGTAGACCTGCTTGTCGGTGTTGCCGGACTTGGCCGCGTCGCTGCCACCCGCCTCCAGGCGGAGGGTGATGGGGCCGAGACCCGGAACCGGCGTCACGACGGACTGGCACATGTTGGTGATGCGTGCCGTGTCGAAACCGGAGACCGCGACCGGCTCGTGGAACGGCGTCTTCTCGTCCAGCTTGGTGCCGCTGTCGACACTGCCGTACTGGACGAACTGGGTACCGACGAGCTTGTCGGTGGTGACCTTGAACTCCTGGCCGGAGATGGCGAAAGAGGCCGCCAGCGCGCCCTGCGCGAGGCCGACACCGACCGCTGCGGTCGCGGTCAGGCTCGGCACCATGACGACCGCGAAACGCTTCCACCTGGTCCCGCCACGAACCTGGGACTTCATGAGAATTCCTCCTTCTCGGACGTACACATCCGCGCGGGCCTGGGCCCGTTCGGGATGGGAGAAGAGCTACGTCCTCGGGAAGGGCACCGCCGGGGCGTCAGGCGGCGTCATGCGCGTCCGAATCACCGGCGATCACTCCCGAGCGACAACCATGAGCCACGCTTTGCGCGTGACCGGATTGGACAGGCCCCGTTCGGTGAGATCGGGAACCCCCCTGTCCACGGCCGGCGCCAGGGGCACCGGCCACGCCCGGTGGGGACCCTCGCCGCGACCCGGTTGGTTGCCGGGGTGGTGCGGTTCGGACCGAGCGTCGCCGATCGTGGTCCATTCCGGGCCCTCGCACAAGGGGTTCATTACTCGCTAGTAACGGGTCGGTGACGAGCTCGTGGCGGGGTGGTCCCGGACGGCCACACAGGGTGGAGGGAAGTGAGCCGGAATGTCGGCCGAAGGAGTGAAAAACACGGGCAAAAGGCGCCCACTCATTTACTGCAAGTAACAGCGGCCGCGATTACCAAGTTTTGGTAAAGCGCGGCCGCTGTGTATCGCTGTGTCGCCAAATCGTCAGGCGATTCGGCCCATCTGAGAACTGTCAGGAGCAGATCAGAAGAGCACCCGGGCGAGGGCCTGCCGGGCCGCCGTCACGCGCGGGTCGTCGGCGCCGATCACCTCGAAGAGTTCCAGGAGCCGCAGCCGCGCCGCGTCCCGGTCCTCGCCGAACGTGCGGCGCACGGTCTCGACGAGCCGGCCGAAGGCGTCCTGGACGTGACCGCCGACGAGGTCGAGATCGGCGGCGGCGATCTGCGCCGGGACGTCGGCAGGGTTGTCGGCCGCGTTCTTGCGGACGACACCCGGGTCGAGGCCCTGGACCCGCTGGAGCAGCTCGGCCTGCGCGAGGCCGAGCTTGGCCTCGGGGTGGCCGGGGTCGTCGGCGAGCACGTTCTTGTACGCCTGGACGGCGCCGCCGAGGTCCCCGGCGTCGAGCGCGACCATGGCCGCTTCGAGCAGCGCGTCGTACGGGCCGGCGGGGTTCGCGGCCGGGGCGGCGCCCTCGGCGTCCGCGTCCACCCGGATGCCCGTGAGGCCGAAGCGCTCCTCGCCGATCTGGATCAGCTGGTCGAGGGTCTCCCGGATCTGGGCCTCGGGGACCGCGCCCTGGAAGAGCGGCAGCGCCTGACCGGCGACCACCGCGAAAACGGCCGGAATTCCCTGGATGCCGAACTGCTGCATCAGCATCTGGTTGGCGTCGACGTCGATCTTCGCGAGGAGGACGCGGCCGTTGTACTCGACGGCGAGCCGCTCCAGGAGGGGGCCGAGCTGCTTGCACGGCTCGCACCACTCGGCCCAGAAGTCGAGGACGACCGGGACCTCGGCGGAGCGCTGGATGACATCGCGCTCGAAGCCGGCCTCGTCGACGTCGATCACCAGGGCGGACGGGGACACGGCGGCGGGGCCACCCTTCCGGGCGGCCTCGGCACGGGCCTGCTCCGCCTTGGCCTTGGCCTCTCCGGCCGCCTTCACCGCGGCGAGGTCGACGACGCCGCTCATGGACATGTTTCGGGGCTGCATGCCTACATCCTCCCCCTTCCGCGCGCGTCACCGTCACGCGGTGGCCGAACCGCGTACGTCATGGCTGAACCGCGCCGTCCGCGCGCCTCCCGCCGGTGATTGCGAGACGCGCGGACGACACGGTTCCTCGTCTTCGTCGTGCATGCGGTCATCGGATCCCCACCCGATGGCCCGCCGGGTCCCCACCCGGCTCAATTGGTTGTCGCTCAGGCCGCTCATTGCCTTTCGCTACAGGTCGTAGCGTAACTCTCCGGGGGGAGCGGGCGGGAGGGGCCGGGCCCCGATCCGTACGGTGAACTGCCTCACATCGCGCACCTCTGGCGCCCTACCTACCGACGGGTATGGTCGACGTCCATGTGTAGCAGCACCCCCCGCACCAGCCGCACCGGACGGCCACGCTCCACCGAGGCCGACACCGCCATCCTGGAGGCGACCCGCGCCGCCCTGGTGGACCTCGGCTGGTCCAAGCTCACGATGGGGGACGTCGCCGCCCGCGCCGGGGTGGCGAAGACGACCCTCTACCGCCGTTGGGCCAACAAGAACGAGCTCGTGGTGGACGCCGTCGCCGTCCTCTTCGACGAACTCGAACTGCCCGACCTGGGTTCCCTCCAGGCCGACATCGAGCACGTCGTCCTCCAGTTCGCTGCGCTCCTCCAGCGCCCGGAGACCAAGACGGCGCTGATGGCGGTGGTCGCCGAGTCGACCCGCGACGAGCCGCTCCGCGAGCGGATACGCGCCTCGATCGTCGACCGGCAGAAGCGGCTCGTCCTCGCCGGCCGCCGCCGGGCGCAGCAGCGCGGCGAGCTGCCGTCGGACCGCGACCCGTTGGCGGTGGACGCCACGGACGACCTGATCTTCGACGTGATCGCGGGCGCGGTCGTCCACCGCGCCCTGGTGAGCGCGGAGCCGGTCGACGCGGCGTGGGTGGCCCGGCTCTCGGCCCTGCTGGTGGGCGGCCTCGGCGCGGTGGCGTCGCTGGGCTGAGGGCCGGGGGCCGAGGGCCCGGGGGCGGAGGACCGAGGGCTGAGGACCGGTGGCTGAGGACCGGGGGCGGAGGACCGGGGCCGAAAGTCGGAGGTGGTCACGGGGTGCCGACCTCTACGGTGGCGACCGTGACGATTTCTCTCCCTGACCCGGTCCGCGCCCTGCTCGACGCCCCCAACCCGGCCGTCCTCGCCACGATCCAGCCCGACGGCTCCCCGCAGAGCTCGGTGGTGTGGGTCGGCCGTGACGGCGACGACGTCCTGATCTCCAGCCAGGACGGCCGCCGCAAGATCAAGAACATCCGGGCCGACGCCCGTGTCAGCCTCACCGTCCACGACGGGAGCGCCGAGTTCCGTTACGCGGAGATACGCGGCACGGCGACGGTCACCGAGGACACCGGCCGGGCGCTGGCCGTGGCGCTGGCGGAGAAGTACGAGGGCGAGGGCGCCGGCCGGGAGTACCTGGAGCTGCCGCCGGAGGACGTGCGGGTCGTGGTCCGGATCACCCCGGCGAGGGTCGTCGGCACGGCGGCGAAGTAGCGGACGCGGCAAGCGCGAAGGGGCGGTACGGGATTCCCGTACCGCCCCTTGTCGCACGAGGGGATCAGAAGCCCGGGGGCTCCACGTACACGCCCCACTCGTCGCGGAGGACGCCGCAGATCTCGCCGAGCGTGGCCTCCGCGCGGACGGCGTCGAGCATCGGCGCGATCATGTTCGAGCCGTCGCGGGCCGCCGCCAGCATCGCGTCGAGGGCCGCCTTGACCTTGGCGTCGTCGCGGCGCTCCTTGCGCTCGCCGAGGACGCGGACCTGCTCCCACTCGACCTCGTGGCTGACGCGGAGGATCTCCAGGTCGCCGGTGACGGAGCCGTGGTGGACGTTGACGCCGACGACCCGCTTGTCGCCCTTCTCCAGGGACCGCTGGTACACGAAGGCGGACTCGGCGATCTCGCCGGTGAACCAGCCGTCCTCGATGCCGCGCAGGATGCCCGAGGTGATCGGCCCGATGGGGTGCAGGCCGTCCGGGTGGGCGCGGCGGCCGCGCTCCTTGATCTGGTCGAAGATCTTCTCGGCGTCGGCCTCGATGCGGTCGGTGAGCTGCTCGACGTACCAGGAGCCGCCCAGCGGGTCGGCGACGTTGGCGACGCCGGTCTCCTCCATGAGCACCTGCTGGGTGCGGAGCGCGATCTCGGCGGCCTGCTCGCTGGGGAGCGCGAGGGTCTCGTCGAGGGCGTTGGTGTGGAGGGAGTTGGTGCCGCCGAGGACGGCGGAGAGCGCCTCGACCGCGGTGCGCACGACGTTGTTGTACGGCTGCTGGGCGGTGAGGGAGACACCGGCGGTCTGGGTGTGGAAGCGGAGCCACTGCGCCTTGTCGGTCTTGGCGCCGTAGACCTCCTTCATCCAGCGGGCCCAGATGCGGCGGGCGGCGCGGAACTTCGCGATCTCCTCGAAGAAGTCGAGGTGGGCGTCGAAGAAGAAGGAGAGGCCGGGGGCGAAGACGTCCACGTCGAGGCCGCGGCTGAGGCCGAGCTCGACGTAGCCGAAGCCGTCGGCGAGGGTGTACGCGAGCTCCTGCGCGGCCGTCGCCCCGGCCTCGCGGATGTGGTAGCCGGAGACGGAGAGCGGCTTGTACGCGGGGATGCTCGCCGCGCAGTGCTCCATGAGGTCGCCGATGAGGCGCAGGTGGGGCTCGGGCTCGAAGAGCCACTCCTTCTGCGCGATGTACTCCTTGAAGATGTCCGTCTGGAGCGTGCCGTTGAGGATGCCCGGGTCGACGCCCTGGCGCTCGGCGGCGACCAGGTACATGCAGAAGACGGGGACGGCGGGCCCGGAGATCGTCATGGACGTGGTCACGTCGCCGAGGGGGATGTCCTTGAAGAGGACCTCCATGTCGGCGGCGGAGTCGATGGCGACGCCGCAGTGGCCGACCTCGCCGAGGGCGCGGGGGTCGTCGGAGTCGCGGCCCATGAGGGTGGGCATGTCGAAGGCGACGGAGAGGCCGCCGCCGCCGGCGGCCAGGATCATCTTGTAGCGCTCGTTGGTCTGCTCGGCGTTGCCGAAGCCGGCGAACTGGCGGATGGTCCAGGTCCGGCCGCGGTAGCCGGTCGGGTGGAGCCCTCGGGTGAAGGGGTACTCGCCCGGCCAGCCGATGCGCTCGAACCCCTCGTAGGTGTCGCCGGGCCGGGGCCCGTAGACCGGCTCGACCGGATCCCCGGAGAGCGTGGTGAAGTCCGCGTCCCGCTTGCGGGCCTTGTCGTAACGGGCCTGCCAGCGACGGCGGCCTTCCTCGATGGCGTCAGCGTCCATGCTTCGAATTTACTAGGACGTCCTAGTAAATGTCGATGGCAAACCCCCGCACATGCGTGCGGGGGTGGGGTTCGCTCAGGCCTTGACCGGCCCGCTCAGGCCTTGACGGGCTCGGGGGCCGCCGTGCCCGCGATCAGCGCGCGCGCCTCACGGGTGACCTTCGGCTCGACGAAGAACGAGGCGAAGGGGATGCAGCCGGCGGCCAGCACCCACAGCAGCCGGCCGAAGGGCCACTTCGCCTTGGAGCCCAGGTCGAAGGCGAACAGCACGTAGACGATGAAGAGCACACCGTGGATCTGGGAGATCAGCATGGTGTCGCCGACCTCGAACACGTACTTGGCGACGATCGCGCCCGTGAAGACGAGGAGCCAGATCGCGGTGACGTAGGCCATGACGCGGTAACGGGTCAGCACAGTCTCTTTCATGCCATCGAGCGTAAGGGAACGTTCCGGGCGATCTTCGCGGGGGTCAGCTCTCGTCGAAGTCGGCCGCCGCCACCCGCAGCGGGCGCAGCATGGCGAAGATCTCCGCGCACTCCTCGGCGTCGTACACCCCGAGCCCGAACTCCATCTCCATCAGGTCGCGGGTCGCGGACTCGACGACCTCGCGCCCCTTCTCGGTGATGGAGGCGAGGGTGCCGCGGCCGTCGTTGGGGTTGGGCCGCTTGTCGACGAGACCCGACTTCACGAGCCGGTCGACCGTGTTGGTCACGGAGGTCGGGTGGACCATGAGCCGCTCGCCGATCTTGGACATGGGCAGCTCGCCGGCCTTGGAGAAGGTCAGCAGCACCAGCGCCTCGTACCGCGCGAAGGTCAGCCCGTACGGCTTGACGACCGCGTCGACCTCCGCGAGGAGGATCTGGTGGGCGCGCATGATCGAGGTGATCGCGGCCATGGAGGGGACCGGGCCCCAGCGCTTCTGCCAGAGTTCGTCGGCGCGTGCGATGGGGTCGAAGGGGAGACTGAGCGGCTTCGGCACGCGTCGACCTTACCGACAGGTCACATGCCGGTCAGCCTTGTCTCGCCTTTCGGTCGCGCGCAGCCCGGCCGCGGCGGCGAGCAGACACAGGGTGCCGACGACTCCCGTCCCCGCGACGACGGCGTGCGCGGGGGCGAACTCGGCGGCGAGTCCCGCGCCGGCCATGCCGACGCCCTGGACGGTCATCATCCCCGCCGACATGAGCGTCATGGCCCTCCCCCGCTGCTCCTCGGGGACGGCCTCGACGAACCAGGCGTCGAGGCCGAGGGTGTACGCGCCGGTGGCCCCGGCCAGGAAGAGCGCGAGGGCCGCGAGCGGGACGCCGGGGGCGGGGGCGTAGAGCAGGTACGGGAGGACGCCGGCGACGGCGAGCGGCAGGACGATCCGGGAGCGGGTGGCGGCGGACAGGAACGACCCGGCGAACAGCTCCCCCGCGATGGTCCCGACGGGCAGCGCGCACATGAGGAGGCCGAGGGCGGCGGTGGAGACGCCGATCTCGTCGGCGTACGGGGCGGCGAGGGCCTCGGGGACGACGGCGAAGAGCGGCGGCACCCAGAACATCACCATGAGCGCGCGGACGCGGCGGTCCCTCAGCACGGCCCAGGTCCCGGCGAGCCCCTGCCGCTCCCCGGCGGCCCGCGCGGGCCGCCGGACGGTCCCGAACCGCAGCAGCAGTGCGGAGGCGAGGAACGTGACGGCGGTGACGGCGAGGGCCCCGCGCGGCGGGACGACGGTGAGGAGCACGCCGCCGACGGCGAACCCGGTGAGCAGCGCGCTCTGCGACACGATCCGCAGCAGCGACCGCCCCAGGACGAAGAGGTCCCCCTCCCCCAGGATGTCGGCGAGGGTCGCCATCCGGGTTCCGTTGAAGACGGGCGAGACGACGGCGACGGCGCACCGCAGGACGAGGAGCAGGGCGACGGGCGTGACGGGCGCGACCATGACGGCGACGCAGGCGGCGCAGAAGAGGTCGCAGACGACGAGGATCCGCCGGGGCGGAAGCCGGTCGGTGACTCCCGCGAGCAGGGTCCCGCCGACCAGGTAGGGCAGGAAGCCGAGGGCGAAGGTGAGCGAGGAGAGCAGCGGCGAGCGGGTGAGCTCGTAGACGAGCACGGTGAGCGCGAGCTCGCTGACGACCACCCCGAGCAGCGAGAACAGGTGCGCCACGAACACCACCCGGAACTCCCGCACGGCGAAGACGGCGCGGTATCCGGGGGCGGGCGGTGGCGTCGGCTCGTGGGCGGGGACGGGTGCGGGCGCCGCCGGGGGCGTGCCGGTGTCGTTCGTGGGCATGCGAGCAGGGTGCCGAAGGGGCTGGGGCCGCCCTAGACTTTCGGCCCCAGCCGAATCTTCAGAGCCGTCATTGAGGGGTCCCGTGCCGTACCACCTGCACTTCGGCGAGGCCGATCCGCTGCGGATCCGGTTCGCGATCTCGCCGCTCTGGGAGACCCACTCCGCCGTCCGCGTGCTCGCGCGGCCCCGCCAGCAGGCGTACCACCTGCCGTGGATGCGGCGGATCGCGGGCGCCGCCCGGGAGCTCGATCTCCGGCCGCTGCACCTGCTGATGCCGCGGAGCGGGCACAGCCCGGACTTCCTCTATCCGCCGCCCCTCGGGCCCGCCGCGTCCTTCGAGGACGAGATCGAGGCCGTACGGGAGACGGACCCGGCCCTCGTCCTCGACGACTTCCGGCGGGCGCTCGCCGACACCCCGGGCGCGGCCGAGAGCCCGGAGGGGCGGCGGCTGCTCGCGGATCCCGCCGGGGCCGTGGGGCGGCTCGCCGACCTGCTCGCGCTCGCCTGGGAGGCGCTCGTCGCGCCCGACTGGCCCCGGCTCCGCGCCCTCCTGGAGGCGGACGTGGCCCACCACGCGCGGCGGCTCGCGGAGGGCGGGCTGGAACGACTCCTGGGCGAGGTGCACCCGTCGTTCGCCTGGGACGCCGGGACGGCGACGCTCACCGTCGACTACAACGGGGACCACATCCGGCCCCTCGACGGGCAGGGGCTCGTCCTCATGCCCTCGGTGTTCACCTGGCCGGACGTCGTGAGCGGCTTCGACCCGCCGTGGCAGCCCACGGTCGTCTACCCCGCGCGCGGGATCGGCGGCCTGTGGTCGGAGGCGGGGGGTCGCACCCCGGAGGTCCTGGCGCGGCTGCTCGGGCCCGTGCGGGCCGACGTGCTGTGCGCGCTGGAGGAGCCGACGGGGACGACCGCGCTCGCGCACCGCCTCGGCAGGGCTCCCTCCTCCGTCTCCGCGCACCTCTCCGTCCTGCGCGACGCGGGGCTCCTGACGTCCCGGCGCTACGGCCATCAGGTGCTGTACGAGCGGACTCCGCTGGGCATCGCGGTGTCGCAGCCGGACGCGATGTGACCGTTATGTCACGATGTCGCCGCCGCCTACCGTCCCGTACCCGACTCGCGAACCGCATGGGGGCCGGATGTCCCGCCGTACCCGCCGCACCGCCACCACGCTCGCCTCCGTCCTCGTCTCCGCGCTGCTCCTGAGCGGGTGCGGCGGCGACGACGAGCCCGCCGCGCGGACCCCGGTCGGCCCGCCCCACTCCTCGGGCGAGGCCCCGGCGCCCTCCGCGGGCTCGCCCTTCTGGGTCGACCCGGAGAGCGACGCGGCGAAGCAGGTCCGCCAGTACGAGGCCCAGGGCCGGACCGAGGACGCCCGGATCCTGAGGCGCATCGCCGAGCAGCCGGTCGCGGACTGGCCGGCCGGGGACGATCCGGTCCCGGAGGTGACGCGCGCGGTGAGCGGCGCCGCCGCCGAGGGCAGGACGGCGGTCTTCGTCGCGTACAACATCCCGCACCGCGACTGCGGGATGTACTCGGCGGGCGGCTCGCACGACGGCCAGGCCTACCGTGCCTGGGTCGACGCCTTCGCCTCGGCGATCGGCGAGGCCTCCGCGATCGTCGTCCTCGAACCGGACGCGGTGCCGCACATCGTGGACGGCTGCACCCCCGCCCAGTACCACGACGAGCGCTACCAGCTGCTGACCGAGGCGGTCGAGCGGCTCAAGCGCCAGCCCCGCACCCGGGTCTACCTCGACGCCGGCAACCCGGCGTGGATCAACGACCCGGGCAAGCTCGTGGAGCCGCTGCGCCGGGCGGGGATCGCCCGCGCGGACGGCTTCTCGCTGAACGTCTCCAACTTCCAGACGAACGAAGCCGTCCGGGGCTTCGGCTCGACGCTCTCGGGCCTCCTGGGCGGCACCCACTTCACCGTGGACACCAGCCGGAACGGCGACGGCCCCCTCCCGGGTGACCGGGCGGAGGCCTGGTGCAATCCGCCGGGCCGGGCCCTCGGCGTACCGCCGACGGACCGGACCGGGGACGAGCTGGTCGACGCCTATCTGTGGATCAAGCGGCCGGGCGACTCGGACGGCCAGTGCCGGGGCGGCCCGGCGGCCGGGACCTGGTGGCCGGACTACGCCCTGGGGCTGGCCCGCCGGGCGAAGTCCTAGCCGGGAAGAGGGACTTCACTTCACCTGGATCCACTTGGCCTCCGACGGGATGCCGTCGGCGTCCGTCACGAAGAGCATGTACCAGCCCGGCGGCACGAGCGTCCGGTCCTCCGGCACGTCGACGGTGACCGTCATCCCGTCCTGGCTCTTCGTCAGGTCCAGCTTCACGGAGCGCTGTTCGACGTCCGTCGTGTGCGTGACCGCGCTGGGCCGCATGAGCCGGGCCTCCGCGATCCGCCCGGCGTCCTTCGTCTTGAAGGTGGCGCGGCCGTTCTGGTCGAGTTCGGGCGAGCCCTCGCCGAGGGCGGGCCGGTCCGCGCCCGCCCTGTGGAGGTAGGGCGGGGTGAAGACCTCGACGCGCTGCTCGAAGTCGCCGAGTTTGGTGTTGTCCTTGTCGCCGAAGAGCGGGTCGGAGCCGAAGGTGGCCACCCGCCCGTCGGGCAGCAGCAGTGCCTCGGAGTGGTAGTTGCGGCCGACGGTGGGTTCGGCGGCCTCGGTGAAGGCGTTGGTCTTCGGGTCGTAGAACTGCGCCTTGAGGATGTCGCTGCCGCTGCGGCCCCGGTACTGCTCCGATCCCCCGCTGGTGAAGACGGTGTCGTCGGGCAGCAGGACGCTGCTGAGGTAGCGGGTGCCCTGCGGGAGCGCCGGGCCGTCCTTGAAGACGGGGCTGTCCTGGGAGACGTCGACGATCGACGTACGGGCGGTGGACTTCGGGGACTCGCCGACCCCGCCGCCGCCGAGGACCATCACCTTCTGGCTCTGGACGGGCGGCAGCATGACGGAGGAGGAGGTCTCCAGCTGGTCGGGGGCGGTGAGCCCGCCCAGCTTGGTGAAGGTGTTCTTCTTCAGGTCCCACAGGCCGGGTTCGCGGCCCTTCTCGGCGGGGCCGTAGCCCGCGTTGGAGCCGGTGTAGAGGAGCTTGCCGCCCTGGGTGAGGAAGAGTGAGGGGTAGGTGGGGAAGTAGCGGAAGGGCCCCTTGGTCCACTTCTTCGTCTCGGGGTCGTAGTACTCGTTGTCGCCGGGGACGACGTCGCCGACGTCGTTGAGTCCGGAGACGGCGAGGACCTTGCCGTCCTGGAGGGTGACGAGGGTGGGGTACCAGCGGGCGTCCCGCATGGGGGCGACGGGCACGTACTTCTCGGCGCGGGGGTCGAACTCGTAGGCCCCCTTGATGCCCTGGAAGTCCTGCTTCTCGGTGGTGAGCTTCTGCGCGAGGCCGTAGACGTTGTCGGCGTCGTCGCCCTTGAGCCCCACCACCTCGTACTGCGCGGCCTCGGTGGTGAGGGCCTGCGGGCCCGCCTTCCGCGCCTCGACGAAGACGCGGGACTCGGCGGCGGTGACCTTCGTCTTCCACGGCTTCATCTGGCCGCTCCTGAAGTACGAGATCTCGAACTCGCGCTTCGCCTTGGGGACGGTCACGTCGAACTTGGAGACGTACTCGACCCCGGACGGCGAGCGGAAGACGGTGCCCTTCTTGAGGGTGACGGCCCGGTCGGGGCTCTCGTTCTTGACCCGCATGCCGCCGCCGGCCTTGTCCACCTCGTCGCCGAGGACCTCGTACCGCGCGGTCCCGCCCGCCACGAGCAGCCGCCCGTCGGGGAGTTGGGTGTGCCCGGAGCAGAAGAAGTCCTCGGGGGTGGGGATCTTCTTGAAGGTGTTCTTCACCGGGTCCCACAGGATGGACTCGAAGGTGCCGGCGTCGAAGTTCTTCTGGTCGTTGCCGGAGCCAGCGATGAGCAGCACCTTTCCGGTGTGCAGGAGGGCCGCGTGGATCGCGTTGATCCGGTACTCCTCCGGGACGTTCACCTCCTCCCAGGAGCCGTACTGCCGCTTGTACTCGGGCTGGGCGATCTTGTAGGCGTGGTACTTCTCCTCGGCGAAGGAGACGGCGGCGGGGGCGTTGAGCGCCGCGAGGACGACGACCGCCCCGCTGCCGAGCAGGGTCTTCTTGAACTTCTTGGACGGCCGGTAGGCCATGGTTCAGTTCCCTCCGGTCGTCGTGGGGGCGGGGGTGGCCGGCGCGATGGGCGTGATCGGCGTGACGGGGGTGATCGCCGTGACGGGGGTGGACTGGGGCGCGGTCCCGGCGGCCGCCGCACGACGGCGGTCCCGTACGGCCGTGAAGGCCCAGAGGGTCACCGGGGCCAGGGTGACGACCAGGGCGAGGGACGCCCAGGTGCGCATGGCCGCGTGGGTGTGGCCGTAGTGGACGGAGGCCGCGAGCGAGGCGACGAGGACCACCGCCCAGAAGAGGTGGATGCGGAAGGTGAGGACCCGGTCGGGGCTGGCCTGGCCGCCCTTGGGGGTGACGACGAACCGGCCGCGGGTGCGGAGGAACGCCGAGCCGAGGGACTTGAGGTAGATGGGCGCGGAGAGCGCGGACATCGCCATGCCGGCGAGGCCGCCGGAGCCCTCGGGTTCGTGGGGCGAGACGTTGTGGCGCCGGTTCCAGAGGTAGAGCCCGATCTGGAGGGCGACGGCGTCGCTGTAGATCATGAGCCAGACCTGGGTGGAGACCTGGGTGCCGGAGGCGCCGAGCCACAGGTAGAGGACGCAGCTCAGCACGCCGAGCAGCCAGTTGACGGCCGTCATGGGGTAGTAGACGAGCATCAGCGAGTAGTTGAGGAAGCGGCCCGGAGGGGTGCGGAAGGGCGCCTTCCAGAACTGCTTGAGGATGGTCTCGTACGTGCCCCGGGACCAGCGGAGCTGCTGGGTGAAGAAGTCGGTCCAGGAGGCCGGGCCCTCGCCGACGGCGAGGACGTCGGGGGTGTAGACCGAGCGCCAGAAGTGGCCCGTGAGCGGGTTCTTCCTGCGGTGCAGCTCGAAACCGGTGGCCATGTCCTCGGTGATGGAGTCGCACAGGCCGCCGATCTGCTTCAGGGCGGAGATGCGGACGACGTTGTTCGTGCCGACGAACATGGGGGCGCGGTAGCGGTTCCCGGCCCGCTGGATGAGGGCGTGGAAGAGGAACTGCTGCGACTCGGCGGCCTTGGTGACGATGTTGGTGTAGTTGCCGTACACCTGGGGGCCGACGACGAAGGCGATGTCCGGGTCGCGGAAGTAACCGAGCATCCGCTCCAGGAAGTTGGGGAGCGGAACGTGGTCGGTGTCGACGGAGGCGAAGTAGTCGTACGCGTCTCCGTGCATCGCGAGCCAGGCGTTGTAGTTGCCGTGCTTCGTCTTCGCCTTGTGGGCGCCCTTCTTCCGGTTCCACTCGGGGACGCCGGCGCGGGTGAAGTGGCGCACGCCGAGTTCGGCGCAGAGGGCCTTCGCCTCGGGGGCGTCGCCCTCGTCGAGGAGCCAGACGTCGAGCGGCCCGTCGTGGCGGATCCGCACGGCGCCTTCGAGGGTGCCGCGGACCATGGAGAGCGGTTCCTTGCCGGGGACGTACGTCGTGAGGAACGCGACGCGGGTGCCCGGTTCGGCGCGGACCGGTACGGGGTCGCGGGCGACCATGGTGGCGTGGGCGATCGACGCGACGTTCACCAGCATGAAGAAGCAGATGAGGCCGATCGACACGAGCATGACGGTGTCGAGGTGGACGAGCCAGGCGTCGCCGCCCTCGCGGACGGTCCAGTGGCTGGGCCAGACGAGATAGGCGAGGAGCAGCGCGGAGAGCACCGGCGCGAGGCTCATCAGGAGGACCGCTCGTATTCGGTGCGGCTCCTTCGAGAGCAGACTTCGGTACTGCACCGTGTAGGCCGCCGGGTCCGGTTCCGTGAGGGGACCGGCGAGTCGGCTGTAGGTGTCGTAGTCGTAGCCTCCCGGCCGCACGGTGCCTCCAGCTGTCGTCGAACGGGTCGATATCCCCACAAAAAGGGCAAAACACCGGCGTGTCGACTGGAGTCGTCCGAGCGAGCGTTTTTACCGACCGCGACCACTCTGACGACGCAGTGTGTACACGACGGCCTTCCGGGCGACCGGGTTCAGCTCCTCGACGGCGCCCATGAGGGCGCCGAGCTGTTCGAGCGCGGCGAAGGCGGCCTCGGCCCCGCCGGGGTCCACGCCCTCGTACAGTTCGAGCCCGACGAAGGAGGCGGCGACCGCGCGGGCGAGCCCGGCGGGGTCGGTGAACTCGGCGAGCGGGGTCCCGTCGAGGACCCGGCTGATCACCTGCTCGATCTCGGCGATCCAGAGGTCGAGACCGACGGCCGTGGGCCGGGCGAGCCGGGGGTGCGCCTGGGCGCCGGCGAGCAGCTGGCCGAGGAAGTCGACGTGGCCGGCCTCCCGCTCCTCCTCGTGCAGCGCGCGCCCGAAGGCGAGGAGCTCGGAGAAGCTGGTGACGCCGGCGAGCCGCTCGCGGTGGCGGGCGACGCGCAGTTCGGCGCCGCGCCGGCAGGCGGCGACGAGGAGCTCGTCGACGGTGCCGAAGTGGTAGAAGACCAGGGCCTGGTTGACGCCCGCGGCGCTCGCGATGGCCCGGGCGGAGGCCTTGCCGATGCCCTGCTCGACGAGCGTGCGCAGCGCCCCGTCAAGCAACTTGTCGCGGGTCTCCTGACTGCGGGCTTCCTGCGCAGCGGACTTACGACCCGTCAGCTCCTCGCGCATGCCCGTACCCCCTCACGCCCCCGCGCGACTGACGACCGGCCGCCGCCGGCGCGGTGGCGCTCCCCCGCGGAGACACCGGGACCGGCGGCGACCAGGTCGGACCGGGCATGTTGAGCGATCGCTCAACGGCGCCCGGAAGCGAAGTTAGCCGATTTTGAGCAGTCGCTCAACCATCGGCGATCAAGAAACCCCCGGCCCGCGACATCCGCGGAACCGGGGGTTCGGGGGTTCCCTCAGATCCTGACGGAGTCCTTCGCGGCGTCGCGCGAGGCGGCGACGGCCGCCGCGGCCTCGGCCTTCAGCTTCCGCTCGGCGTAGAAGCCGCCGAAGGGCAGCACCGAGAGGACGAAGTAGAGGGCGGCGGTGCCGAAGCTCCACTTGGTGCGGTTCCAGGCGTCCAGCCAGAAGAGCACGTACAGGACGAAGAGGATGCCGTGGACCGCGCCCATGACCGGGACCGCGTTGAAGTCCGTCGTGCGCTTGAGCACGGAGCAGACGAGCAGCAGCAGGAAGGAGACGGCCTCCGGGGCCGAGACGAGCCGGAGCCGGTGGAGCGAGGAAGCGGTCTTGAGGTCCACGGAGGGGTTCACCTTCGTTCGATCTTGTGAACGGATGCACAAGGAGGGGCCCGTCCATTGTGCACGCCGACTTTGCTGTCTCTTTAGGCGGGGGGCCAGTACCTTCCTGGGGTGGCTACGTTCCGACTCCAAGGAAGCAAAGTGCTCGCCGTCTCCATGTCCGGCGACGCCGTCAAGGCGAAGAACGGCTCGATGGTCGCCTACGACGGCCAGATGGCGTTCAAGAAGATGAGCGGGGGCGGTGAGGGCCTGCGGGGCATGGTGACCCGCAGGCTCACCGGCGAGCAGATGGAGGTGATGGAGGTCCGGGGGCAGGGAACCTGCTGGTTCGCCGACCGCGCCTCCGAGATCAACCTCGTCTCCCTGCACGGCGACAAGCTCTGGGTCGAGGCGAGCAACCTGCTCTGCACCGACGCCGGGCTGCGCACCGGCACCACCTTCACGGGGATGCGCGGCGGCGCCACCGGCAACGGCCTCTTCACGACGACGGTCGAGGGCACGGGCCAGGCGGCGATCATGTCCGACGGCCCGGCGGTGGTGCTGCGGGTGACCCCGCAGTACCCGCTCCAGGTCGACCCGGGGGCGTACATCGCGCACCAGGGCAACCTCCAGCAGCACTTCCAGTCGGGTGTGACCTTCCGCACGCTCATGGGCGAGGGCGGCGGCGAGGCGTTCCAGATCCGCTTCGAGGGGGACGGCCTCGTGTACGTCCAGCCGAGCGAGCGGAACACGGTCGGGGGTGACGTCTGATGCCGTTCCGCGAGATCAACTCGAAGATGGTCGAGGCGACCGTCATCCCCGGGCAGCGGATGTTCAGCCAGCGGGGCGCGATGCTCGCGTACCGCGGTGACGTCACTTTCACGCCGAACATGACGGGCGGCCAGGGCGGCCTGATGTCGATGATCGGCCGCCGCGTGGCCGGCGAGGCGACGCCGCTGATGACGGTCGAGGGCAACGGCACGGTGATGTTCGGGCACGGCGGCCACCACATCCAGGTGATCGCCCTGACCGGCGACACCCTGTACGTGGAGGCCGACCGGCTCCTCGCCTTCGACGGCACCCTGGAGCAGGGGACGATGTTCATGGGCTCGCAGGGCGGGGTCATGGGCATGGTCCGCGGCCAGGTGACCGGGCAGGGCCTCTTCACCACGACCCTCAAGGGCCACGGCTCCGTCGCGGTCATGGCGCACGGCGGGGTCGTCGAGCTGCCGATCAGCCCCGGCCGCCCGGTCCACGTCGATCCGCAGGCGTACGTGGCCCACCACGGCGACGTGCGGAACAAGCTGTCCACCGCGCTCGGCTGGCGCGACATGGTGGGGCGCGGCTCCGGCGAGGCCTTCCAGCTGGAGCTGAGCGGCAGCGGCACGGTGTACGTCCAGGCCTCGGAGGAGAAGCTGTGAGCACCCCGGTGATCCACGACCCGACGACGCTTCCGTCGGACGACAACGTGAACCCGTACACCTTCTGCGTGGAGCTCAAGGGCTCCCAGTGGTTCCTGCAGAAGGGGAAGATGATCGCCTACTACGGGCGGATCGAGTTCAACGGCATCGGGCACGGGCGGCTCGACCGGCTGGTCAGGACGGCCTTCCACTCGCCGCTGCACGCGAGCGACTGGGTGGTCGCGGAGGGCAGCGGGAAGATGCTGCTCGCCGACCGGGCCTTCGACGTGAACTCGTACGACCTGGACGAGGGCAACCTGACGATCCGCTCGGGCAACCTGCTCGCGTACCAGCCGACGCTGGCGCTGAAGCAGTCGATCGTGCCGGGGTTCGTGACGCTGATCGGCACGGGCAAGTTCGTGGCCGCCTCGAACGGTCCCGTGGTCTTCATGGAGCCGCCGCTGCGGGTGGACCCGCAGGCGCTGGTCGGCTGGGCGGACTGCCCCTCCCCCTGTCACCATTACGACCACGGGTACATGACGGGTGTCATGGGTGGCGTCCGGGCCCTGACGGGGATCGGCGGCACCTCCGGCGAGGAGCACCAGTTCGAGTTCGTCGGCGCCGGCACGGTCCTGCTCCAGTCGACGGAGCTGCTGATGCCGGAGCGGTCGGTCGGCGGGCCTCCGGCGCAGGCGGGCGTGCCGGGTCAGCACGCACCGCACGGTTCCGGCCAGGCGGTCCAGGGGTCGGTACCGCGCCTTCCCGGCCAGCTGGGCGACCTCCAGCGTCGCTTCGGTTTGTGAGCGGTAGTCTGCGGAGGGTGACGTCCTCGAACGCGCGCTCCCAGACTTCGTCCACTATTCAACTTCTTAGGTAGAATCGACTCATGGAGACCGAGAAGGCCGAGACGGCCACCCCGTGGCTCAGCGACGGCGAGCAGTGCGCCTGGCGCACGTTCCTGGACGTGCAGCGCATGCTGACGTACCAGATGGAACGGGACCTCCAGCCCTTCGGCCTGACGATGAACGACTACGAGATCCTCGTGAACCTCTCGGAGGCGCCGGACCGCCGGCTGCGGATGAGCGACCTCGCGACGGCCACCCTCCAGTCGAAGAGCCGGCTCTCCCACCAGATCACCCGCATGGAGAACGCCGGACTGGTCCGGCGCGAGAACTGCGAGTCCGACCGGCGCGGGCTCTACACCGTCCTCACCGACGCGGGCATGGAGACCATGCGCAAGGTCGCCCCGCACCACGTCGAGTCGGTCCGCCGGCACTTCATCGACCAGCTGAGCGGCGAGGCCCTCGACGGCCTCCACCAGTCGCTCAAGCCGGTCGCGGAGCAGCTGCGCGGCCTGCGCGGCAAGCCGTAGCCCCCGTCGCGCCCGCGCACGGCAGACACGAGGAAGGGCCTCCCCGGACGACCGGGGAGGCCCTTCTCGTACGTCTCCGGGCCCTCGGCCCTCAGTTGCCCGTCAGGCTCGCGATGAGTTCGTCCGAGGCGGCGTACGGGTCGAGCGCACCGGCCACGATCCGCTCGGCCAGCGCGTCGAGCCGCCGGTCGCCGTGGAGGACGCCGATCCGCTCGCGCAGGGCCGTGATCGTGATCGTCTCGACCTCGCGGGCGGCACGGGACCGGCGGCGCTCCGCCAGGACCCCGTGCTCCTCCATCCAGGCCCGGTGCTTCTCCAGGGCCTCCACGACCTCGTCGACGCCCTCGCCGCGCGCCGCGACCGTCTTGACGATCGGCGGCCGCCAGTCGCCCGCGGAGCGCGCCTCGCCGAGGCCCAGCATGTGGTTGAGCTCGCGGGCGGTGGCGTCCGCGCCGTCCCGGTCGGCCTTGTTCACCACGTACAGGTCGCCGATCTCCAGGATGCCCGCCTTCGCGGCCTGGATGCCGTCGCCCATGCCCGGCGCGAGCAGGACGACCGAGGTGTCGGCCTGGGAGGCGATCTCCACCTCGGACTGCCCGACACCGACGGTCTCCACGAGGATCACCTCGCAGCCGGCCGCGTCGAGGACGCGGATGGCCTGCGGGGCGGACCAGGCGAGGCCGCCCAGGTGGCCGCGGGTGGCCATGGACCGGATGTAGACGCCCGGGTCGGAGGCGTGCTCCGACATCCGGACCCGGTCACCGAGCAGCGCGCCGCCGCTGAACGGCGAGGACGGGTCGACGGCGAGCACGCCGACCCGCTTGCCCGCCCGCCGGTAGGCGGTCACGAGCGCGGAGGTCGACGTGGACTTGCCGACGCCCGGCGAGCCGGTCAGGCCCACCACGTAGGCGTTGCCGGTCAGCGGCGCGAGCGCCGCCATCACCTCGCGCAGCTGCGGGGACGCCCCCTCCACGAGCGAGATCAGCCGGGCCACGGCCCTCGGCCTGCCCTCGCGCGCCTGGGCGACGAGTGCGGGGACGTCCACCATCTTTCGCTGCTCCTTGGGTCGGTACTCGGGTGCTGCCGTGCTTACTTGCCGGAGGTGCCGTTGCCGGGCACGCGCACGATCAGCGCGTCGCCCTGGCCGCCGCCGCCGCAGAGGGCCGCCGCGCCGACGCCGCCACCGCGGCGCTTGAGCTCCAGGGCGAGGTGGAGGACGACGCGGGCGCCGGACATGCCGATCGGGTGGCCGAGGGCGATGGCGCCGCCGTTGACGTTCACCTTCTCGGGGGTCACGCCGAGGTCCTTCATTGACTGCACGGAGACGGCGGCGAAGGCCTCGTTGATCTCGATGAGGTCGAGGTCCTCGACGGTCAGGCCGTCCTTCTTGAGGGCGTGCAGGATCGCGTTGGACGGCTGCGACTGGAGCGAGTTGTCCGGGCCCGCCACGTTGCCGTGGGCGCCGATCTCGGCGATCCACTCCAGGCCGAGCTCCTGCGCCTTGGCCTTGCTCATCACGACGACGGCGGCGGCGCCGTCGGAGATCTGCGAGGAGGTGCCGGCGGTGATGGTGCCGTCCTTGGCGAAGGCCGGGCGGAGCTTGCCGAGGGACTCGACCGTCGTCTCGGCGCGGATGCCCTCGTCCTTGGCGAAGATCACCGGCTCGCCCTTGCGCTGCGGGATCTCGACCGGGGTGATCTCGGCCTCGAAGATGCCGTTCTTCTGCGCGGCGGCGGCGCGCTGGTGCGACAGCGCGGCGATCTCGTCCTGCTCCGGGCGCTGGATGCCCAGGCGGGTGTTGTGCTTCTCGGTGGACTCGCCCATCGCGATGGACTCGAAGGCGTCGGTGAGGCCGTCGTACGCCATGTGGTCGAGCATCTCGATCGCGCCGTACTTGAAGCCCTCGCGGGACTTCGGCAGCAGGTGCGGGGCGTTGGTCATGGACTCCTGGCCACCGGCCACGACGATGTCGAACTCGCCGGCGCGGATCAGCTGGTCGGCGAGCGCGATGGCGTCGAGACCGGAGAGGCACACCTTGTTGACGGTGAGCGCCGGGACGTTCATCGGGATGCCGGCCTTGACGGCGGCCTGGCGGGCGGGGATCTGCCCGGCACCCGCCTGGAGCACCTGGCCCATGATCACGTACTGGACCTGGTCGCCGCCGATGCCGGCCCGGTCGAGCGCGGCCTTGATGGCGAATCCGCCCAGGTCGGCGCCGGAGAAGGACTTGAGCGAGCCGAGAAGGCGACCCATGGGCGTGCGGGCGCCCGCGACGATCACTGAGGTGGTACCGGTCGTTCCAGACATGAGGCACGGCCCCTTGGGATGAGAGGTGAACGAGGGTTTACCGCCAATGTACTGAGGGGCGCGCCACGTGGTCACCGGCCTGCCGGTGTGATCGCACACACGTTGCGTAACCGCCTCCCCGCACGCTGCACTAGGGCCATGCTGACGCGTATCGATCACATCGGAATCGCCTGTCACGACCTCGACAAGACTGTCGAGTTCTACCGGGCGACGTACGGGTTCGAGGTCTACCACTCCGAGGTCAACGAGGAGCAGGGCGTCCGCGAGGCCATGCTCAGGATCAACGGGACCTCCGACGGCGGCGCCTCCTACCTCCAGCTCCTGGAGCCGACCCGCGAGGACTCCGCGGTCGGCAAGTGGCTGGCGAAGAACGGCGAGGGCGTCCACCACATCGCCTTCGGCACGGAGGACGTCGACGGGGACGCCGAGGCCATCCGCGGCAAGGGCGTCCGGGTCCTCTACGACGAGCCGCGCATCGGCTCCATGGGCTCCCGCATCACCTTCCTGCACCCCAAGGACTGCCACGGCGTCCTCACGGAACTGGTCACCTCGGCGCCCGCCTCCGCTGACCACTCCTCAGCCGAGCACTGACCTCCCTATTCCCGGCCCGGTAGAGTGGGCGGCTCCGGGCCGGGGCCGGTCGGGGCCGCTCGTGCGGCATCGAAGTCGGGATGTCGGGGTCGTCCGATCTGCCACGATTCCCCGGGGGTCCGTCCTCGTCCGTGAGGGCGGTGCTCGTTGTTGCGAACAGGGACGGGGTACCCCCTGCTCGTAGAGCTTGGGGAAGGATGGACCGCGCAGTGCGGGGCTACGAACGCCAGGAGAGCCACCGAGCTGAAGACGACCATCTCGCCCGGTTCGAAGCCGAGATGGACCGGCTGAAGACCGAACGCGAGAAGGCCGTCCAGCACGCCGAGGACCTCGGTTACCAGGTCGAGGTCTTGCGCGCCAAACTCCACGAGGCGCGCCGCACGATCGCGTCCAGGCCCGCGTACGACAGCGCGGACATCGGCTACCAGGCCGAGCAGATGCTGCGGAACGCGCAGGCGCAGGCCGAGCAGCTCCGCCAGGACGCCGAGCGTGAGCTGCGCGACGCGCGCGCCCAGACGCAGCGCATCCTCCAGGAGCACGCCGAGCACCAGGCCCGCCTCCAGGCCGAGCTCCACACCGAGGCCGTCCAGCGCCGTCAGCAGCTGGACCAGGAGCTCAACGAGCGCCGCCAGACCGTCGAGGCCCACGTCAACGAGAACGTGGCCTGGGCCGAGCAGCTCCGCGCCCGTACGGAGTCCCAGGCCCGCCGCCTCATGGAGGAGTCCCGCGCCGAGGCCGAGCAGGCGCTCGCCGCGGCCCGCGCCGAGGCCACCCGGCTCGCCGAGGAGACCAGCCGCCGCGTCGGCACCGAGGCCGAGTCCGCCCGCGCCGAGGCCGAGGCGATCCTCCAGCGCGCCCGCAAGGACGCCGAGCGGCTCCTGAGCGCCGCGTCGAGCCAGGCGCAGGAGGCCACCACCCACGCCGAGCAGCTCCGCTCGACCACCACCGCCGAGACCGACCAGGCCCGCCGCCAGGCCACCGAGCTCTCCCGCGCCGCCGAGCAGCGCGTCCAGGAGGCCGAGGAGAAGCTCCGCGTCGCCCGCGCCGAGGCCGAGAAGACCCTGTCGGAGGCGAAGGAGGCCGCCGCCAAGCAGATCTCCTCCGCCGAGTCCGTCAACGAGCAGCGCACCCGTACGGCCAAGACCGAGATCGCCCGGCTCGTCGGCGAGGCCACCAAGGAGGCCGAGGCGCTCAAGGCCGAGGCCGAGGAGAAGCTCCGCGAGGCGACCGCCGAGGCCGAGAAGCTGGTCACGGAGGCCTCCGAGAAGGCCCGTACGGCCGTCGCCGAGGATTCCGCCGCCGCGCTCGCCAAGGCCGCCCGCAGCGCCGAGGAGATCCTCACCAAGGCGTCCGAGGACGCCCGCGAGACCACCCGCAAGGCCTCCGAGGAGGCCGAGCGGATCCGCCGCGAGGCCGAGACCGAGATGGACCGGCTGCGGACGCGCGCCGAGGAGCAGGCCGACGAGCTGCTCGGTTCGGCGAAGGACGACACCAAGGAGTACCGGGCCAAGACGGTCGAGCTCCAGGAGGAGGCCCGCCGCCTGCGCGGCGAGGCCGAGCAGCTGCGCGCCGAGGCCGTCGCCGAGGGCGAGCGGATCCGGGGCGAGGCCCGCCGCGAGGCCCTCCAGCAGATCGAGGAGGCGGCGAAGACCGCCGAGGAGCTCCTCACCAAGGCCCGGACGGACGCCGACGAGCTGCGGACCAAGGCCGGCGCGGAGAGCGAGCGGGTCAAGTCGGAGGCCGTGGAGCGCGCCCAGACGCTCCGCGCCCAGGCCGAGGAGACCCTGGAGCGGACCCGGGCCGAGGCCGAGCGGCTGCGCGCCGAGGCCGAGGAGCAGGCCGAGGCCGTCAAGGAGGCGGCCGAGCAGGCCGCCGCCGGGCTGCGCGCCGACGCCGAGCGCGCCGCCGAGGCCCGCAGGGCGGAGGCCGCCGAGGAGCTGGCCCGCCTGCACGCCGAGGCCGAGGCGAAGGTCGCGGCGGCCGGCGAGGAGCTGACCGACGCCCGCGCCGAGAGCGAGCTGATGCGGCGGGAGGCCGCCGACGAGACGGACCGGCTGCGGACCGAGGCCGCCGAGCGCATCCGCAACCTCGGCGAGCAGGCCGAGCAGGAGGCCGAGCGGCTGCGCGCCGAGGCCGCCGCCGACGCGTCGACGACCCGTACCGAGGCCGAGACCGCGTCCGTACGCCTCCGCACCGAGGCCTCCGAGGAGGCCGAGCGCCTCAGGACGGAGGCGCAGGAGACCGCCGACCGGGTGCGCGCGGAGGCCGCCGCCGCGGCCGAGCGCGTGGCCGCCGAGGCCGCGGAGGCGCTCGCCGCCGCGCAGGAGGAGGCGAACCGGCGCCGTCGCGAGGCCGAGTCGACCCTCGAATCGGCGCGTTCCGAGGCCGGCCGGGAGCGCGAGCTCGCCCGCGAGCAGTCCGAGGAGCTCCTCGCCGCCGCCCGCAAGCGGGTCGAGGAGGCGCAGGCCGAGGCCCAGCGCCTCGTCGAGGAGGCCGACACGCGCGCGACCGAGATGGTCGCCACCGCCTCGCGAGCCGCCCAGGAGGTACGGGACTCGGTCGCCGGTCTGCGCGAGCAGGCCGACGAGGAGATCGCCGGGCTCCGCAGCGCCGCCGAGCACGCGGCGGAGCGGACCCGTACCGAGGCACAGGAGGAGGCGGACCGGGTCCGCACCGACGCGTACGAGGAGCGGGAGCGGGCCTCCGAGGACGCCGCCCGGGTCCGGGCGCGCGCCGAGGAGGAGTCCGAGGCCGCGAAGGCACTGGCCGAGCGGACGGTCGCGGACGCGATCGCCGAGTCGGAGAAGCTGCGCTCCGACACCGCCGAGTACGCCCAGCGGGTACGCACCGAGGTGACGGACTCGCTGGCCTCGGCGGAACAGGACGCGGCCCGCACGCGGGCGGACGCCCGCGAGGACGCGAACCGCATCCGTTCGGAGGCCGCCGAGCGCGCCGAGACGACGGTCGGCGAGGCGCGCGCGGAGGCCGAGCGGATCGCCGCGGAGGCCGAGCAGGTCCTCGACGAGGCCCGCCGGGCCGCCGACAAGCGCCGCGCCGACGCCGCCGAGCAGGCCGACACCCTCGTGGGCGAGGCACGCGCCGAGGCCGAGCGGATCGGCGCCGAGGCCGCCGAGGTCCTGGACACCGCCACCCGGGACGCCCAGCGTCTCCGTACCGAGGCCGAGCAGGTCAAGGCCGACGGCGAGGCCCACGCGGAAGCGCTGCGCGAGGCCGCCATC
>NZ_JBFADU010000020.1:0-65720 GCF_040641575.1 Streptomyces sp. NPDC020807 | reverse complement strand
GCCGAGGGCGAGCAGGTCCTCGACGAGGCCCGCCAGGCCGCCGACAAGCGCCGCGCCGACGCCGCCGAGCAGGCCGACACCCTCGTGGGCGAGGCACGCGCCGAAGCGGAGCGGATCGCCGCGGAGGCCGCCGAGCTGCGCGCGGAGGCCGAGCAGGTCAAGGCCGACGGCGAGGCCCACGCGGAAGCGCTGCGCGAGGCCGCCATCGCCGAGGGCGAGCAGGTCCTCGACGAGGCCCGCCAGGCCGCCGACAAGCGCCGCGCCGACGCCGCCGAGCAGGCCGACACCCTCGTGGGCGAGGCGACGGCCGAGGCCGAGCGGATCGCCGCGGAGGCGGCCGAGCTGCGCGAGACGACCGCGCGGGACGCCGAGCGGCTGCGCGCCGAGGCCGAGCAGGTCAAGACCGACGGCGAGGCCCACGCGCAGGCCCTGCGCAACGCGGCCCTCGCCGACGCCGACCAGGTCATGGACGAGGCCCGCAAGGCGGCCGACAAGCGCCGCGCGGACGCGGCGGAGCAGGCCGACACCCTCGTCGGCGAGGCGACGGCCGAGGCCGAGCGGATCGTCAACGAGGCCGCCGAGCTGGCCGATTCGGTCGGCCAGGAGGCCCGTACCGAAGCCTCGCGGACCGTCGGCGCGGCCGCGGAGGAGGCCGAACGGCTGCGCGCCGAGGGCGCGGAGGCGCTCGCGGCGGCCCGGCAGGACGCCGAGCGGATCCGTACCGAGTCGGAGCAGGTCAAGGCCGACGCCGAGGCGGCGGCCGAGCAGATGCGCGCGGAGGCCCGCGAGGAGGCGGACCGGACGCTCGACGAGGCGCGGGAGGCCGGTGCCCGGAAGCGTTCGGACGCGGCCGAGCAGGCGGACCAGCTCGTCGCCAAGGCGCAGGAGGAGGCGCTGCGCGCCACCACCGAGGCCGAGACGCAGGCGGACACGATGGTCGGCGCGGCCCGCAAGGAGGCCGAGCGGATCGTCGCCGAGGCGACCGTCGAGGGCAACACCCTGGTGGAGAAGGCGCGCGCGGACGCCGACGAGCTGCTGGTCGGCGCGCGCAGCGACGCGACCGCCATAAGGGAGCGCTCGGAGGAGCTGCGCAGCCGCGTCGAGAGCGAGATCGAGGAGCTGCACGAGCGGGCGCGGCGCGAGACGGCCGAGCAGATGAAGACGGCCGGGGAGCGCGTCGACAAGCTGGTGACGGCCGCCACCGAGCAGCGGACCGAGGCCGAGGAGAAGGCGAAGGAGCTGGTCTCCGAGGCCAGTTCGGAGGCGAGCAAGGTCAGGATCGCCGCCGTCCGCAAGGCGGAGGCGCTCCTCAAGGAGGCCGAGCAGAAGAAGGCCTCGCTCGTCGCGGAGGCCGAGGCCATCAAGGCGGAGGCCGAGCGCATCCGGGCCGAGGCCGAGGCGGAGGCCGAGCGGACCGTCGAGGAGGGCAAGCGGGAGCTCGGTGTGCTCGTGCGCAGGCGCGAGGACATCAATGCCGAGATCTCCCGTGTCCAGGACGTTCTGGAGGCGTTGGAATCTTTCGAGACTCCGTCAGGGGGCACGAAGGATGGGGTCAGAGCGGGAGCGTCGTCCGGCGTCACTCGTTCGGGTGGCAAGTCCCAGGACGGCTAGCCACTCAAAAGGCTGGACATTCTCCAGATCAAACGGGCATACGCTCGATGACACGCCGCTTCGGCCCCTAGGATTCCCTCTAACACCTCACCGGTCTCATTCGACAGGAAACCCATGAGCGACACATCCTCCCCCTTCGGCTTCGAGCTCGTGCGGCGTGGTTACGACCGCGGTCAGGTGGACGACCGCATTACGAAGCTCGTGTCCGACCGCGACAGCGCGCTCTCCCGCATCACCTCGCTGGAGAAGCGCATCGAGGAACTCCACCTCGAGACGCAGAACGCCCAGGCGCAGGTCACCGACGCCGAGCCGTCGTACGCGGGCCTCGGCGCCCGGGTCGAGAAGATCCTCCGACTGGCCGAGGAGGAGGCGAAGGACCTGCGCGAGGAGGCCCGTCGCGCCGCCGAGCAGCACCGCGAGCTGGCCGAGTCGGCCGCCCAGCAGGTGCGCAACGACGCGGAGAACTTCGCGGCGGAGCGGAAGTCGAAGGCCGAGGACGAGGGCGTCCGGATCGTCGAGAAGGCGCAGGGCGAGGCCAACTCGCTGCGCGCCGAGGCGCAGAAGGACGCGCAGTCGAAGCGCGAGGAGGCGGACGCCCTCTTCGAGGAGACCCGCGCCAAGGCCGCCCAGGCCGCCGCGGACTTCGAGACCAACCTCGCGAAGCGTCGCGAGCAGTCGGAGCGCGACCTGGCCTCGCGTCAGGCCAAGGCCGAGAAGCGCCTCGCGGAGATCGAGCACCGCGCGGAGCAGCTCCGCCTGGAGGCCGAGAAGCTGCGCACGGACGCGGAGCGCCGCGCCCGTCAGACGGTGGAGACGGCGCAGCGCCAGGCCGAGGACATCGTGGCCGACGCGAACGCGAAGGCCGACCGCATCCGCAGCGAGTCGGAGCGTGAGCTCGCGGCCCTGACGAACCGCCGCGACTCGATCAACGCCCAGCTGACCAACGTCCGCGAGATGCTGGCCACCCTCACGGGTGCCGCCGTCGCGGCCGCCGGCTCCCCGATCGACGACGAGCGCGCGGCCGGTGTCCCGGCCCAGCAGTCGCGTTGACGTTCCGGGCCCGTTGACGAACCCGGTCGCGACAGCCCCGTGGGCGAACCGGTCGTGAACAGCTGAAGAGCGGTGCGCGAACCCCCCGTCACTCCGGTGGCGGGGGGTTTTGCGCGCCTTTAGGTTGGTACGCATGATCGAGCTTGAGGGCCTGACCAAGCGCTACGGCACGAAGACGGCGGTCGACCATCTCTCCTTCCAGGTCCGCCCGGGTGTCGTCACGGGCTTCCTCGGGCCGAACGGGGCGGGCAAGTCGACGACCATGCGGATGATGCTCGACCTGGACAACCCGACGAGCGGGACGGTCCGGATCGACGGCAAGCACTACCGGGAGCTCGACGAGCCCCTGAAGTACATCGGGGCGCTGCTCGACGCGAAGGCGATGCACGGCGGCCGGTCCGCGTACAACAACCTGCTGTGCCTCGCGCAGTCCAACCGGATTCCGGCGAGCCGGGTGGGCGAGGTGCTCGACCTGGTGGGTCTGACGGCGGTCGCGAAGAAGAAGTCGAAGGGTTTCTCCCTCGGCATGGGCCAGCGGCTCGGCATCGCCTCGGCGCTGCTGGGCGACCCCGAGATCCTGATGTTCGACGAACCCGTCAATGGTCTGGACCCCGAGGGAATTCACTGGATCCGCAATCTGATGAAGGCGCTCGCCGCCGAAGGGCGGACGATCTTCGTCTCCAGCCACCTCATGAGCGAAATGGCGCTGACGGCCGATCACCTGATCGTGATCGGGCAGGGAAGACTTCTCGCGGACACGTCGATGGCGGATTTCATCCAGCAGAATTCGCGGAGTTTCGTACGTCTTCGCTCCCCGCAGCAGGAACGGCTGCGGGACGTTCTGCACGCGAACGGGTTCGTCGTCGTCGAGGCCGGCAACGGCACCCTCGAGGTGGACGGGGCGAGCACGGAGAAGCTGGGCGAGCTGGCGGCGGGCAGTGGGCTCGTGCTGCACGAGCTGAGCGCCCAGCGGGCCTCCCTCGAAGAGGCGTTCATGCAGATGACGGCCGGTGCGGTGGAGTACCACGCGCACGGCACCGACGTGGGGGCCGCGGCGGCCCCCGGCCCCCGGTGGGGCTCGACCTCCGAGGGAGCCTGAACGATGGCAGCGGCATCCGCGGTCCTCCAGTCCGAGTGGACCAAGATCCGGACGGTCTCGTCGACCGTGTGGACGCTCGCGAGCGCGTTCCTCGTCACGGTGGCGATGAGCGCGGCGCTGTGCGCGCTCATGAAGTCCACCTTCGACGACCTGAGCGAGGCCGAGCAGGCCACCTTCGACCCGACGTTCGTCAGCTTCTCCGGGATGATCCTCGGCCAGCTGGCGATGGTCGTCTTCGGGGTGCTCGTGGTGGGGACCGAGTACTCCTCCGGCATGATCCGCACCTCGCTCGCGGCCGTGCCGCAGCGGGCGGCCTTCCTCTTCTCGAAGGTGTCCGTGGCCGGCGTCCTCGCCCTCGTGGTGGGGCTCGCGACGAGCTTCCTGTCGTTCTTCCTCGGGCAGGCGCTGCTCGGCGAGCACCGGGCGTCGATCGGCGACGAGAACGTCCTGCGGGCGGTGGTCGGCGGCGGGCTCTACATGGGGCTGATCGCGCTCTTCTCGATGGGTGTGGCGACGATGCTGCGCTCCTCGATGCTCTCGCTCGGCATCCTGGTCCCGTTCTTCTTCCTGATCTCGCAGATCCTGTCGGCGGTGCCGAAGGCGAAGGAGGTCGCGAAGTACTTCCCCGACCAGGCCGGCTCGAAGATCATGCAGGTCGTGCCGAACGCCATGGACACGGAGAAGGCCCCGTACGGCCCGTGGGGCGGGCTCGCGATCATGCTCGTGTGGGTGGTGGCGTCGCTGCTCGGCGGCTACGTGGTGCTGAAGAAGCGGGACGCCTGACCCCGTACGCCGCTCCCCCGTACGCCGCTCCCCCGCACCCGGTACGCCGCTCCCCCTCCCGCATCCCGTAGGGGACGACCAGGGAATCTCCCGGAGATTCCCTGGTCGTCACTTTTCCGCCGACGGGAACCGCCGGCGGCTCGATAAGCTCCTAGCTCGTACGTACGCACGCACGCGACGACCTGTCGATGGGGCTGGAGAATGATCGAGGCAGTCGGCCTGACGAAGCGCTACGGCGCCAAGACGGCCGTGTACAACCTTTCCTTCCAGGTGAGGCCCGGTGTGGTCACCGGGTTCCTGGGGCCCAACGGGTCCGGCAAGTCGACGACCATGCGCATGATCCTCGGCCTCGACCAGCCGACGGCGGGCCATGTGACGATCGGCGGGCACCCCTTCCGGCAGCTGCCGAACGCGCCCCGGCAGGTCGGCGCCCTGCTGGACGCCAAGGCGGTGCACGGCGGGCGGAGCGCGCGCAGCCACCTCCTCTCGCTCGCTCAGCTCGCCGGCATCCCGGCCGGCCGGGTCGACGAGGTCCTCGGCGTGGTCGGACTCCAGGACGTCGCCAAGCGGCGCTCGAAGGGCTTCTCGCTCGGCATGGGCCAGCGGCTCGGCATCGCGGCGGCGCTCCTCGGCGACCCGCAGGTGCTGCTCTTCGACGAGCCCGTCAACGGCCTGGACCCCGAGGGCATCCTCTGGGTGCGGAACCTGATGAAGAAGCTGGCCGCCGAGGGCCGGACCGTCTTCGTCTCCAGCCACCTCATGAGCGAGATGGCGCTGACCGCCGACCACCTGATCGTCATCGGCCGGGGCCAGCTGCTCGCGGACATGCCGGTGAAGGACTTCATCTCGGCGAACTCCGCCGACTTCGCGCGCGTGCGGACGCCCGAGGCGGAGCCCGTGCAGCGGGAGAAGCTCACGGCGGCGCTCATCGGGGCGGGCGGCCAGGTGCTGTCCGAGCCGGACGGCGCCCTGCGCGTCACGGGCCTGCCGCTGCCGAGGATCAGCGACCTCGCCCACGGGGCGGACGTACGGCTCTGGGAGCTCTCCCCGCACCAGGCCTCCCTGGAGGAGGCGTACATGCGGATGACGCAGGGCGCGGTGGACTACCGCTCCACCGACGACCGGCTCGCCCACCTCCAGGCGCCGCAGCAGGGGCAGCCGGGTCAGCAGGGCCAGCCGGGGTACGGGCTCCCGCAGCCGCCTGCCGTGCCCGACGTGCCGCAGCAGGGCTGGTACGCCCCGCCGCCGCCCGGGCAGAACCCGTACGCCACGGCTCCGGCGCCCCAGCCCCCGCAGCCGGGCCCGGCGGGCACCCCGCAGCCGAACCAGCCGACCCAGCCGACCCAGGCGCCGCAGCCGGTCGACACCACGAAGGACCCCCGATGACCGCCCCGACCCACCAGCCGTACGCCGCCCCGGCGCCGCACGCCTACGTGTCCCCCATCCCGGTCCGCAGAGCGACCCTCGGCGACGCCCTCGCCTCCGAGTGGACGAAGATCCGCTCGGTGCGGTCGACGATGTGGACGCTCGGCGTCATGGTCCTGCTGATGCTCGCCATCGGCCTGGGGGTCGCGGCCATCGCCTCGGCCTCGAACGAGTCGCTGGGCGACGAGTCGGCGCTCGCCTTCGGCTTCTTCGGGATGCTGCCGGCCGCGATCTGCGTGATCACGCTCGGCGTCCTCACCATCGCCTCCGAGTACGGCACGGGCATGATCCGCACGACGCTGACGGCCTGCCCCAGCCGGTCGCGGGTGCTCACGGCGAAGGCGGTCGTGTACTTCCTGCTCGTCTTCGCGGTCTGCCTCGTCGTCACGGGCGTCGTGGGGGCCGCGCAGGTGGCCATGGTGGACGCGGCGTCGGCGCCGACGACCGAGCAGTGGCTGCGGGCGACGGTCGGCGCGAGCTCGTACCTCGCGTTCCTCGGTCTCGTCGCCCTGGCGGTGGGCACGATCATCCGGCACTCGGCCGGCGCCATCACGGTGATGATCGGCGTGATGCTGCTCCCGCTCGTGGCCGCCATGTTCATGATGGCCGAGGCGCTGCGGTCGCTGCAGGAGTTCCTGCTCACGTACGCGATCCCCTCGCAGATGATCGCGCTCTACAGCGAGAAGGCGCCGTTCGACAACGGCCCGGCGGGCTGGGAGCCCGTCCTGATCGTGGCGGGCGTCGCCGCCGCGGCGCTCGGCGGCGCCTACGCCCTGCTGAACAGCCGGGACGTCTGACGTCCGCCCCCGGTCTCAGTACCGGGGCGCGTTCCTGGACCGCTGCACCCTGCTGGTGCGGCGGTCCTTCGCGTTCCAGCACGCCTTGTGCCAGTGACGGCGGTCGTCCACGCCGCCGTACTCGGGCCAGGCGACGACGTGCGGGGCGCCGGGCGGGATCTCCTGGTCGCAGCCGGGGCAGCGGTAGCGCTTGCCCGGGGAGCTCGCCCCGGCGACCAGGCGGACGTACCACTCCTCGCCCTGCCAGGTCTCGCTGCGCTGCGCACCGCCGTACCGGTCGCCGCGGTCGCCCTGGGGCTGGTCGGGCTTCTCGCCGCCTCGGGAGCGGTTGTGGCGCGGTGACACGGGCACACCTCACGGGGTCTGGGAACACGGACCGTTCTTCCCAGCCTACGGGCCGCGACGCGGTGCCCCCGGCCCGTCCCGGAGCGGCTTAGCCGAAAATCGCAAGAACTTCATGAACGGCCGTTGCCTTTGGCACGTGTCAGACGTTGTTGCCAGTGCGAGGGGAGATACGCGTCCGCCCCAAGGAGGCAGCAGCGATGCGCGTGGGTACGTTCGTTCTGGCCGCCCAGTTCCCGGGCCAGGGGCAGGGAGAGGCGTTGCACCGGGCGGTGCGGACCGCCGAGGTCGCCGAGGAGGCCGGGCTCGACTCGGTCTGGCTGGCCGAGCACCATTTCGTGCCGTACGGGGTCTGCCCCTCGGCCGTGACGCTCGCCGCGCTGCTCCTCGGCCGGACCAGGCGGCTGCGGGTGGGCACGGCGGTCAGCGTGCTGACGACCGTCCACCCCGTCGCCCTCGGCGAGCAGGCGGCGCTGCTGCACCTCACCTCGGGCGGCCGGTTCACCCTGGGGGTCGGCCGGGGCGGTCCCTGGATCGACCTGGAGGTCTTCGGGGCGGGTCTCCCCGCGTACGAGGAGGGCTTCCCCGCATCGCTCGACCTGCTGCTCCGCTGGCTGACCGAGCCGCGCGTGGGCGCCGACGGCGAGCGGTTCGCGTTCCGCGAGGTGGCGGTGGTCCCCCGGGCCGACGAGCTGATCGGCGGGCCGTCCTCCCCCGAGGTCGTGGTGGCCTGCACCTCGCCGAAGAGCGTGCGGCTCGCGGCGGAGCGCGGGCTCCCGATGCTGCTCGGCATGCACTGCGGCGACGAGGAGAAGGCCGAGATGGTGGGGGCCTGGGCGCGGTGGGCCCGGGAGGCCGGGCGGGACCCGGACGAGATCGCGCGGATCGCGGACGGCCACGTCTCGGCGGGGGTGGCCCAGCTGGCGGACCGGTCCGCCGACGCGGCGGAGACGCTCGTGAAGGCGATGCCGGGCTGGCTGAAGCAGGGTCTGGACGCCCACGTGACGGTCGACGGCCGGTACCGGTCGATGCGGGACCCGGTGGCGTACACGGAGCTGCTCTGCGGCCTCCACCCGGTGGGCACGCCGCGGCTCGCGGCGGACCGGCTCGCGGCGACGTCGGAGCGCACGGGCATCACGCGCTTCGCCCTGCTCGCGGAGGGCTCGGGCGACCTCGCGGCCACCGAGGAGAACGTTCGGCGGCTCGGCGCCGAGGTGCTCCCGCTGCTCGCGTGAGCATGCACGTGTACGTGTACGTGTACGTGTACGTGTACGTGAGCGAGGGTGTGCCGCCGCTCCGGCCTTCCTCCGTGGGCGACGCGCGTCGGCGCGCGTCGACCACGACGTCTCCCGCGAGGCGGGGCGGCGGCACCATGTCTCAGCAGTCGCGCAGTTCCGGCGACTGGTTCAGCAGCTGCCCCCTGATGGACGTGAAACGGGCGAGCCGCTCGTCCACCGCGGGGTCCAGCGGGAAGACCGCCACCCGGTGGCAGTTCTGGAAGGCGAGACGCACCCCGAAATGCCGCTGCAGGGCGCCACGAATGGCGTCGCTCGCGAGCGCGCGCAGCAGCTGACCACGTGCCTGCTCATTCGGCGGCGGCGTCTGGTTGTCGGCGAACTCTCCGCCGTCGACCTTCAGCTGGGCCACCAGAGAACTGATCATCTCCCATGCGTAGGGCAGGGAGGTCCGGACGCAGTCGACGAAGTCGGCTTCGTCGACCTCGCCTCGCTCGGCCTGTTCCAACAGTGCCGGTGAGACGTCGAGCGACATGGGTTCTCCTCTCGCGACCCCGCGGACGGGGTCTTGCGGGCAGGGACGAAGGCCGGCCTACGCCACGCAGCGTGCACGGACGACGACCTCCAGCTTCCACGGTAAGCGCGCAGACCTGGCCGCACCAGAAGATTGGGAACACAACCGGCTGATAACCGACGGGTGTTCGGCCAATGATGATGCCCCGGAGGCGCACGGACGATGCCGGGGCGACGCCCGAATCGCGCGGAAGAGCGCCCGTCTTGTAGCGTTGCGGACCATGCGTCTCGTCATTGCCCGTTGCTCCGTGGACTACGCGGGTCGACTCACGGCCCACCTGCCCTCCGCGCCCCGTCTGATCCTCGTCAAGGCCGACGGCAGCGTCTCCATCCACGCGGACGACCGGGCGTACAAGCCCCTCAACTGGATGTCCCCGCCGTGCACCCTGAAGGAGGGTGTCGACGGCGAGGAGGGCGTCTGGACCGTGATCAACAAAGCGGGCGAGAAACTGATCATCACGATGGAGGAGATCCTCCACGACTCCTCGCACGAGCTCGGCGTGGACCCCGGTCTCATCAAGGACGGCGTCGAGGCCCACCTCCAGGAGCTGCTCGCCGACCGCATCGAGACGCTCGGCGAGGGGTACACCCTGATCCGCCGCGAGTACCCGACGGCGATCGGCCCCGTCGACATCCTGTGCCGCGACGCGGACGGCGGGACGGTCGCGGTGGAGATCAAGCGGCGCGGCGAGATCGACGGCGTCGAGCAGCTGACCCGCTACCTGGAGCTGCTCAACCGCGACCCGCACCTCGCGCCGGTGAAGGGCGTCTTCGCGGCGCAGGAGATCAAGCCGCAGGCGCGGGTCCTCGCGACGGACCGGGGCATCGGCTGTGTGGTCCTCGACTACGACGCCCTGCGCGGCATCGAGGACGACAAGCTGCGCCTCTTCTAGTCCTCCTCACGTGTACGGGAAAGGCCCCGGGTGCTGTCATCGCACCCGGGGCCTTCGCCGTGCCCGTACGGGTACCCGTTCCCGTTCCCGTACCCGTACCGGATCAGAGGATCGAGGACTCCGGGCTCGGGGTGCCGGAGTCCGAGGGGGCGCCGAGGCTCGCGGAGGCGGAGCCGTCCGGGCTTCCGGTCGCCGGGGCCGAGGACGTGCTCGCCGAGGGCGACGGGGTGCTCGACGAGGACGAGGCCGACGGTGAGGGAGTGGTCGCGCTGGGGCTCGCGGTCGGGCTCGACGAGGACGGCGAGGGCGGCACGACCACCGGGCTCGACGAACTCGGCCGGGTCGGCGGGCGGGTGGTGGCCGGGGCCGTCGTCGGCGCCTTCGTCGTGGTCGGCGGCGCGGTCGTCGGGCTCGGACTGTCCGAGGCCGAGGGCGTACCGGAACTGCTCGCGGCGTCGGTGGCGCCCGGACTCGACGAGGAGCTCGACGGGGAGGCGCTGCCGGAGGCCGAGGGGCTCGGGGAGCCGGAACCGGACGGCGAACCGGACGCGTCGGCCCCCTCGGTCTCGCCCTCGCCCGGACCCGCCTCGCCCTCGGCGGGCGGCTCGTCGCCCCCGCTGCCGTCGGTGGCGCCCTCGGTGGCGGTGCTGTCGGAGGTGACGCGGTTGGTGGCGGGGTCGTCGGCGTTGCCGGAGGTGGCTCCGATCGTGACGACGGTCCCGAGCACGGCGACGAGGAGCGCGCCCGCGCCGACGGCGACGAGGTTGCGCCGGGCACCGGCGAGGAGGCCGCCCGCGAATCCGCGACGGCCGCCGTCCCGGTCCTCCTCGGCGGGCTGCCGGAGGACGGTCGGCCCCTCGTCGACGAAGTCGGCATAGGCGGCCAGGTCCCCGAAGGCGGCCCCGCCGACGGCGGACCGCCCGCCCCCGAGGCCCCCGGGGCCACCGAGCGACCGGGAGGCCGCGCCGGGGCGGGAGGGGCCGTGCGGGCCGGAGGCGGCATGCGGACCGGCGGCGCCGGGCCCGCCGGAGGCCGCGCCGGAGCCGAGGGCGCCGAAGGAGCCGGCGGCACCGGACCCGCCGGAGCCCCCGAGCGGGCCGGAGGCCGTGCCGGGGCGGGAGGGCCCGTGCGGGCCGGACGCGGCAGGCGTCCCGCCGGCGCCGGGCGCGAAGGCTCCGAAGGAGTCGGCGGCGCCGGGGCCTCCCGGCGTGCCGGAGGCCCCTCGCCGGTCCGGGGCGCCGAAGGGGATCGGGCCGAGTGAGCCGAGGGCGCCCGGCGGGGCCAGGAGGGCCGGGGTGCCGCGCGGCGGCGAGGCGGGGTCCTCCGCGCGGGGCGCGACGGGGCCCACGTGCTCGCCCGCGAGGTCGGCGACGAGCGCGAGGGCCCGGCGGCCGGCGACGGTGCCGCGCTTGTCGGCGAGGACGCCGCGCATCGCGATGGACGCCTCCAGCTCGGCGCGGGCCCGCTCCAGGTTCCCGCCGCAGATCGCGAGGACGCCGAGCTCGTGGTGGAAGTACGCCTCCTCGGCGACGTCCCCGGTGAGTCGGGCGGCCTCCTGCCCGGCGCGCAGCGCGCGCTCCCAGGCGCCCCAGTGGAGCCCGGCCGCGAAGGCGGGGGCGGCGGCGCGGGCGAGGAGTACGGCGGTGGCGTGACGCTCCTCGTCACCGGCGGCGGCGGCACCGGCGGCCAGGCCGGTGCCGGTCCCGATCCCCGTCCCGGCGCCCGTGCCGGTCCCGATGCCCGTGCCGGTCCCGGTCCCGCTGCCGGGCGTTCCCGGTTCCGCTCCTCCCGGTCCCGTCGTCAGGAGCCCCGTGAGCGCCGCGAGCAGCGCGTCGGCCTCGGCGGCGGCGCGCTCGGGCGTGACGGAGGGGTGGGCGGCCCACCAGGCGTAGTGCTGGGCCGCGGTGTGGACGCGGTCGGCGGCATCGTGCTCGTACCCGTGCGCGAGGAGCTGCGTGAGGACGCCGGTGGCGAGGCGGTAGCGGCCGCCGACGGGGGTGAGGAGGCCGCAGGCGAGGAGTTCGCCGAGGGCCGCGTCGGCGTGGGTGTCGCCGACGAGGGCCGGCAGGTGGGCCTGGTGCGGGAGCTCGCCGCCGAGGGCGACGGCGAACCGCAGGGTGGCCTGGGCGGAGCGGCCAAGGCGCGAGGCGAGGAGCGCGGCGGGCGCGGCGCCCTCGCCGAGGGTGGGCAGGGGTATCTCGCGGAGTTCGACGTCGGGGTCGATGCCGTCCCAGGCTGCCGCCGCGACGGCCGCCGCGGCCTCGGGGTCGGTGGGCCCGAAGGCCTCCTCGAGCGCGCCGAAGGCGTCGAACTCGGCGGGGGTGACCCGCAGCCGGTCGCGCTGGCGCAGGAGCGCCCCGGCCTGGACGAAGCGGAGCGGGAGACCCTCGGACTCGAACCAGAGGTCGCCGGCCCAGTTGGCCTCCTCCTCGGTGAGGGGGCGGCCGACGGCGCTCTCCAGGAGGCGCAGCGCGGAGGCGCGGCCGAGCCCGGTGAGGGCGACCTCCTCGACGGGGGCGTCGGGCGAGGGGGCGGGGGCGTCGGGCCCCGCGGCGAGGAGGAAGGCGCACTCGGGGGCCGCGGCGAGGAGCTCGTCGAGGGCGGCGCCGCCGAACTCCAGGTCGTCGACGACGACGATCGCGCCGATGTCGGCGAGCCGCTCGGGGAGCGCGGCCCTGTCGGGTCGCTGGTCGGGGGCGTACCGGACGGCGGTGAAGAGCTCGTGGAGGAGCTCGGTGAGGGTGCGGTGGTGGCCGGAGAGGCGGACGACGCCGTCGGGGGCGAGCTCGGCGCAGTCGGCGGCGACGGCGTCGAGGAGGGCGGTGCGGCCGGACCCGGCGGGGCCGGTGAGGCGGGCGGAGCGGCCGCGTCCGAGGGTCGCGGCGAGGCGTTCGCGCTGCTCGTGGCGTTCGAGGAGCGGCAGCTCGGGGGCGGCGGGGCCGGGCGGTACGGAGGGGGCGGCGGCCCGGGCGGCCTCGGCGCGCTCCTCGGGGGTGCGGGGGCGCGGGGCCTCGGGTTCCTGGCCCGGCGGGCAGGGGGCTATCTCGCTGCCGTCGACGGGGTTGACGGTGAGGAGGAGGTCGCCGGAGAAGACACGGGCGACGCGGGCGCGGGCGGGCACGCCCGGGGAGCGCTCGGGCAGGGCCGATCCCGGTGCGGGGCGGGCGTCCTCGACCTCGGCGTCGTGACCGTACTGCTCCGCCCCGGTGTTGATCGGGTCCATGGTCCAAGCCCCCAAGAAGCGGTGTCCGGTGCCCGCGGGGTGGGTCCGTCATTGTGCAGGCGAGCGAACCCTAGACCGTGGTCAGGCGGGCGGGAACAGCCGGGGTGCCGCAGAGACCAAGACGTCACGGTCTTGTGAGGATTGCGCGTGACGCCTGGTTCACACAGTGGCTTCACAGGCTCCTGAGGTTCACACCCGGCGGAGTGCACGACGGCCGGGGTTCACACCCGGGGCAGGGACTCCAGCGCGAGCCCGCCCTCGATGGCGAGGATGCGGTGCAGCTTGGTCGCGACGAGCAGCCGCTGCATCTGGGGCGGCACCCCGCGCAGCACGAGGCGCCGCCCGCAGCGTCCGGCCCTGCGGTGGGCGCCCATGATCACGCCGAGTCCGGTCGCGTCCCAGGAGTCGAGGCCGGTCAGGTCGAGCACGAGGTCGCCGACGCCGTCGTCAACGGCCGAGTGCAGGACCGTACGGGCGTCCGCCGCGCTGCGGACGTCGAGGCGGCCCCCGACGACCAGCTCGACGTGGTCGCCCCTGATGTGCATATGTGCTCCCCGGGAGTGCTCCGTCTTCGAAAACATTGGGCATACATCTGACTGTCGCGCCGGCAGAAGCGTTGCGCCTTGTCAGCGAACCGGTGCCGAAATTCACCCCACGGAGTGAGGTTTCGAAAGCCGGCCGGGATCAGTACGTGTAGTAGCCCTGCCCGCTCTTGCGGCCGATGTCACCCGCGTCCACCATCCGGCGCATCAGCTCCGGCGGTGCGAACTTCTCGTCCTGGGACTCGGTGTAGATGTTGTTGGCCGCGTTCACGAGGATGTCGATGCCCGTGAGGTCGGCGGTGGCGAGCGGTCCCATGGCGTGGCCGAAGCCGAGCTTGCACGCGATGTCGATGTCCTCGGCGGTGGCGACGCCGGACTCCTGGAGCTTGGCGGCCTCGACGACGAGGGCGGCGATGAGCCGGGTGGTGACGAAGCCGGCGACGTCGCGGTTGACGACGATGCAGGTCTTGCCGACGGACTCGGCGAACTCGCGGGCGGTGGCGAGGGTGGCGTCGCTCGTCTTGTAGCCGCGGACGAGCTCGCAGAGCTGCATCATCGGGACGGGCGAGAAGAAGTGGGTGCCGACGACGGCCTCGGGGCGCTCGGTCACGGCGGCGATCTTGGTGATCGGGATCGCGGAGGTGTTGGAGGCGAGGACGGCGCCGTCCTTGGCGACCTTGTCGAGCGAGCGGAAGATCTCGTGCTTGACGTCGAGGTTCTCGAAGACGGCCTCGACGACGACGTCGGCGTCGGCGACGGCCTCGAGCTCGGTGGTCGCGGTGATGCGGCCGAGGGCGGCCTCGGCGTCGGCGGCGTCGAGCTTGCCCTTGGCGACGAAGCGGTCGTAGGACGCCTTGATGCCGTCGGTGCCGCGGGTCAGGGCGGCGTCGGTGACGTCACGGAGGACCACGTCCCAGCCCGCCTGCGCGGAGACCTGAGCGATGCCCGATCCCATGAGTCCGGCTCCGATGACGGCAAGCTTCCTGGCCACGTCGTTCCACCCCTTAACGCCTGTTCACTTCTGGTTCCTCGCGGAGATTAGCGCTCGCGGAGCGCCATGTGACCGTGAAGTAATGCGCGTCACGCCTTCTTTGACGGACGTCACACCGACGACACCCCTTCGGGGAGATCTAGGGTGGGTCCATGGTCAATCTGACGCGCATCTACACCCGTACCGGCGACCAGGGCACCACGGCTCTCGGTGACATGAGCAGGACCGCCAAGACGGATCTGCGGATCTCGGCGTACGCCGACGCCAACGAGGCGAACGCCGCCATCGGCGCGGCCGTCGCCCTCGGGCAGCTCGACGAGGAGGTGGTGAAGGTCCTCGTCAGGATCCAGAACGACCTGTTCGACGTCGGCGCGGACCTCTGCACCCCGGTCGTGGAAGACCCGAAGTACCCGCCGCTGCGCGTCGAGCAGTCCTACGTCGACAAGCTGGAGGCGGACTGCGACCGCTTCCTGGAGCCGCTGGAGAAGCTGCGCTCCTTCATCCTGCCGGGCGGCACGCCCGGTGCGGCGCTGCTGCACCAGGCGTGCACGGTGGTCCGGCGGGCCGAGCGCTCCACGTGGGCGGCCCTTGAGGTGCACGGCGAGACGATGAACGCCCTGACCGCGACCTACCTGAACCGGCTGTCAGACCTGCTCTTCATCCTTGCCCGTACGGCCAACAAGGAGGTCGGGGACGTGCTCTGGGTCCCGGGCGGGGAGCGCTGACCCCTCCTCGCGTCCCGTGGGCGGCTTCTTCGGCCAGACCACGTAGGTGAGCACGATCAGCCCGTGGATGCCGACCACGCGCCAGACGCCCGCGATCGAGGCCTCCAGCTTCGAGGTGTCGCCGTCCCCGCCGACGTACCAGACCGCGGCGAGCAGGAGGGCGGCGGCGACGGAGGCCGCGACGACCGAGCCGAGCCAGATCTGCGCCTCGTGCCGGGCGCGGGCCATGCCGTACCGCGGCGGCTTCACGGGCGGCGGGCCGCCGCCGAGGCGGTGGGCGGCGTGGCCGTCGAGCCACTTCACGGTCCGGTGGCCGTGGCCGACGGTGTAGCCGATATAGATGGCGGCGAGCCCGTGCCGCCAGCTCGGTTCGGCGCCGTTCTTGAGGTCGACCGCCGTGACGACGAGGAGCAGGACCTCGAGGAGCGGCTCGCACAGCAGCAGCGCCATGCCGAGCCTCGGCCTCTTCAGCAGGTACCGGGCGGCGAGACCGGCGGCCAGCAGTACCCAGAAGGCCACCTCGCAGACGACGATCAACGTGACGATCACGGCGGTTCCCCTTTCGCTTCCCTCTTCGAGGCTCCCGTGGGAACGGCCCGGTCGCGTCGTCGCCGGTGACGAACCGCGTCTACATCCTTCGACGGAGGCGCGGCGCGGCCCCGTCGGCCCCGACGGGGAGGTCCGGCGGCGCCCCACCGTGTTGGATGTGTACGTGACACTCCCCCGCCCGCACCGCGTCGACCTGCTCATCGCCGTCTCGGGACTCGCCTGCGGGCTGCTCCTGTGGTCCTTCGGGCTGTACACGACCGGGGACCGCGTCTTCGACCAGCGGTGGGCCGCGCTGGTCCCGCTCGCGGTGATGTCCGCGACGGAGGCGGTGCGCCGGACCCTGCCGGGGACGGCGCTGGCCGTCGGCTCGCTCGCGCTCGTGGCGGACCAGCTCACCAACGGGAACCTGGCGACGGTCCTGATGTACACCGACGTCGTCTACGCGTCCGTGGTCTACGGCTCCCCCGCCCAGGCCCGCCGCGTCCCCTACACGACCGCGCTGGTCACGGTCGGCGTGACGGTCGGCTTCCTGGTGTGGTGGCAGAACGCCGTCGCCCTGCTCGTCGGCGTGATCACCGGCATGGTGTCCTTCCTGCCGGCCGTGACGGGCGCGGTCGTCCGCAACCACCGCGAGGCGGCGGAGTCGGCCCGGCTCCGGGCCGAACAGACCGCGCTGCTCGCCGAGATGGACCGGACGCAGGCGGTGGTGGCGGAGCGCTCGCGGATGGCGCGCGAGCTGCACGACATGGTGGCGAACCACCTCTCGGCCATCGCGATCCACTCCACGGCGGCGCTGTCGCTCGACGAGCCGGCCACCACCCGGCAGGCGCTGACGGTGATCCGCGAGAACAGCGTGGCCGGTCTCGCCGAGATGCGGCGGCTCATCGGGCTGCTCCGGGACGGCAGCGGGGACACGGAGCCGGCCGCCGCGCCGACCCTCGCGGGCCTGGACGCGCTCCTGGCGCAGGCGGCGGCGAACGCGGAGCCGAGCGGTCTCGTCCTCGTCCTGGACGACGGCCGGGAGAGCGCGGCGGGCCTTCCGGCGCCGGTGGAGCTGGCCGCGTACCGGATCGTGCAGGAGTCCCTGACGAACGCGCTCAAGCACGCGGCGCCCGGCGAGGTCCGGGTGGCGCTGGCCCGCGCGCCGGGTGCCCTGAGGGTCGAGGTGACGAGCCCGTACGGGGAGCGTCCGGGTCCGAGCGCGCCCGGTTCGGGTGCGGGCCTGGTGGGGATGCGGGAGCGGGTGGCCCTGCTGGGCGGGGTCTTCGAGGCGGGCCGGGTGACGGACGGCGAGGGACGCGGATGCTGGCGGGTCCGGGCGGAGCTTCCGGTGGACGCGCACGACGAGGAGCGGGCATGACGACGGAGACGGCACACGAGGGCGCGGGGACCGTACGGGTCGTGGTCGCCGAGGACCAGGCGGCCGTACGGTCGGGGCTCGTCCTCATCCTGGGCAGCGCGCCGGACATCGAGGTCGTCGGCGAGGCGGCGGACGGCGAGCGCGCGGTGGAGCTCGCGCGCGAGCTCCGGCCGGACCTGGTCCTCATGGACGTGCAGATGCCCCGGATGGACGGGGTGACGGCGACCGGGATCGTCGTCGCGGAGGGCCTGGCGGACGTGCTCGTCCTGACCACCTTCGACCTCGACGCGTACGTGTTCGGGGCGCTGCGCGCGGGCGCGGCGGGCTTCCTCCTGAAGAACGCGGACGCGCACGAACTCGTGGAGGCGGTACGGACGGTGGCGCGCGGCGAGGGGACGGTGGCCCCTGCGGTGACCCGCCGTCTGCTCGCGGAGTTCGCGGCGTCGAGCCGCGCCTCGGCCCCGCCGGCGGACCCGGGGCGCCTCAACGTCCTGACGCCGCGCGAGCGGCAGGTGCTCGCGGCGCTCGGGACGGGCCTGTCGAACGCGGAGATCGCGGTGCGGCTGGACATGGCGGAGGCGACGGTGAAGACCCACGTCAGCAAGGTCCTGGGCAAGCTGGGCCTGCGGAGCAGGGTCCAAGCGGCCGTCCTAGCACAGGAGTTGGGGGTATAGGCGGAGAACGGCAACGTTGGTCTGGACCTCTTGACGGTTGGTCCAGACCTTTCTACGCTCGCGGGGCGCGCGCATCTTCACGGCACACGGACCACCCCCACCTTGCACCGTCCGCAACTTGAGGAGCACCGTTGAGCACTCAAGCACCGTCGCGCAGAACAGGGTTCAGAGCCCGGACCGCCGCCGGACTGACCGCCCTGATCCTGCCGCTGGCCGCCATGGTCGGCCTCGCCACCCCCGCCGAAGCGGCCACCTCGGCCACGGCCACGTACACCAAGGGCTCCGACTGGGGCACCGGGTTCGGCGCCAGCTGGACCGTCAAGAACACCGGAACCACCACGATCAGCTCGTGGACCGTCGAGTGGGACTACCCCTCCGGCACCCGGGTGACCTCCGCCTGGGACGCCACCGTCACCAACTCGGGCGACCACTGGACCGCCAAGAACGTCGGCTGGAACGGCACCCTGGCCCCCGGCGCCTCCGTCTCCTTCGGCTACAACGGCTCCGGCCCCGGCGCGCCGAGCAACTGCAAGATCAACGGCGCCCCCTGCGACGGCACCAGCCAGCCGGGCGACAACCCGCCCTCGGCCCCCGGCACCCCCGCCGCCTCCAACATCACCGACACCTCGGTGAAGCTGACCTGGACCGCCGCCACCGACGACAAGGGCGTCAAGAACTACGACGTCCTGCGCGACGGCACGAAGGTCACCACCACCACGGCCCTCAGCTACACGGACAACGGGCTCACCGCCGGCACCGACTACAGCTACACGGTCGTCGCCCGCGACACCATCGACCAGACCGGCCCGGCGGCCGGCCCCACCCCCGTCCGCACCACGGGCGGCGGAGGCGGCACGCCGAACCCGAACGCCGTGAAGATGGGCTACTTCACCAACTGGGGCGTCTACGGGCGCAACTACCACGTGAAGAACATCGTGACCTCGGGCTCCGCGTCCAAGATCACCCACATCAACTACGCGTTCGGCAACGTCCAGGGCGGCAAGTGCACCATCGGTGACGCCTACGCCGACTACGACAAGGCCTACACCGCCGACCAGTCCGTCGACGGCGTCGCCGACACCTGGGACCAGCCCCTGCGCGGCAACTTCAACCAGCTGCGCAAGCTGAAGAAGGCGTACCCGAACATCAAGGTCCTCTGGTCCTTCGGCGGCTGGACCTGGTCCGGCGGCTTCGGCCAGGCCGTCCAGAACCCGACCGCCTTCGCCCAGTCCTGCTACGACCTGGTCGAGGACCCGCGCTGGGCCGACGTCTTCGACGGCATCGACCTGGACTGGGAGTACCCGAACGCCTGCGGCCTCACCTGCGACACCAGCGGCGCCGCCTCCTTCAAGAACATGATGCAGGCCATGCGCGCCAAGTTCGGCGCCAACAACCTGGTCACGGCGGCCGTCACGGCCGACGGCTCCACCGGCGGCAAGATCGACGCCGCCGACTACGCGGGTGCCGCGCAGTACATGAACTGGTTCAACGTGATGACGTACGACTTCTTCGGCGCCTGGGACGCCAAGGGCCCGACCGCCCCGCACTCCCCGCTGACCTCGTACGCCGGCATCCCGAAGGCGGGCTTCAGCTCCGCCGAGGCGATCGCCAAGTTCAAGGCGAAGGGCATCCCCGCCAACAAGCTGCTCCTCGGCATCGGCTTCTACGGCCGCGGCTGGACCGGCGTCACCCAGTCCGCCCCCGGCGGCACGGCGACGGGCCCGGCGACGGGCACGTACGAGCAGGGCATCGAGGACTACAAGGTCCTCAAGAACAGCTGCCCCGCCAACGGCACCGTCGCCGGCACGGCCTACGCCCACTGCGGCACCAACTGGTGGAGCTACGACACCCCGTCGACCGTCACCTCCAAGATGACCTGGGCCAAGAACCAGGGCCTCGGAGGCGCGTTCTTCTGGGAGTTCAGCGGTGACACCACCAACGGCGAGCTCGTCGGCGCCATCAACACCGGTCTGAACTAACCCGCGACACACGAGAGCGGGGGCCGGTGCCCAGGCACCGACCCCCGCTCTCTCATGTCTACGCGACGTTCACCCGCTGGCCGGGAGGCGCCGCCTCCAGCCAGGCCATGAAACCGGTCCGCGCGTCCTCGCTCATCGCGAGCTCCAGACGGACCCCGTCGTACGTGCACGCCTGGATCACCGCGTCGGAGAGGAGCGCGAGCTCCTCCTCGCCCTCCGGCATCCGGCGCTCCAGGGCCACGATGGCCGAACGCTCCAGGACGCGGCGCGGCCGGGGCGCGTACGAGAAGACGCGGAACCAGGCGATCTCGTCACCGCTGTAGCGGGCGACGCCGTACACCCACCCCTTGCCGGTCGGATCCGGCTCGTCGGGGATGTCCCAGCGCAGGGAACAGTCGAAGGTGCCGCCGGCACGCTGGATCAGCCTCCGGCGCAAGCCGAAGACGAAGAGTCCGATCACCACCAGTGCGACGACCAGGCCGCACACGAGCAGAGCGAGGAACATCTTCACCGACCTCCTCGCTGCGTCCCGTAGCCGTCGTCCGGCCGAACCGAATACACCTGCAACTGCGTCTGCATCGCCTCAGCCGCGGCACGGTCTGGAACATTCCAGCCGTGCCGCGGCTGAGGGCACTACTACTCGGCGCGGACCGTCAGCGGACGGACACCGCGCGCAGGCGGACCTCCGCGCGCCGCTCGGCGGCGGCGTCGGAATCCGTCTTCGCACGCTCCAGCGCGCGCTCGGCGCGCTGGGCGTCGATCTCGTCCGCCAGCTCGCAGATCTCCGCGAGCAGAGACAGCTTGTCGTCGGCGAAGGAGATGAATCCGCCGTGGACGGCGGCGACGACGGTCGCGCCCTCGCTCGTACGGATGGTCACCGGGCCCGACTCCAGCACACCGAGCAGCGGCTGGTGGCCGGGCATGACGCCGATGTCGCCGGAGGTGGTACGCGCGATGACCAGGGTGGCCTCGCCGGACCAGACACTCCGGTCCGCGGCGACCAGCTCGACGTGCAGCTCAGCAGCCAAGGGTGGCTCCTCGGGTCACCACCCGGCGGTCGTGCCGGGTGTTGGGGTCAATTCTAGTGGGCGTGGTGAGAGGGGCGGGACGGATCCCGCCCCTCTCGGGCGAGCACGGGGCTCAGGAGACGCCGAGCTCCTTGGCGTTGTTCTTGAGGTCCTCAAGGCCACCGCACATGAAGAACGCCTGCTCCGGGAAGTGGTCGAACTCACCGTCGCAGATCGCGTTGAACGCGGCGATCGACTCGTCGAGCGGAACGTCCGAACCGTCCACGCCGGTGAACTGCTTCGCCGCGTGGGTGTTCTGGGACAGGAAGCGCTCGACACGACGCGCGCGGTGCACGACGAGCTTGTCTTCCTCGCTGAGCTCGTCGATACCGAGGATCGCGATGATGTCCTGGAGGTCCTTGTACTTCTGCAGGATTCCCTTGACGCGCGTGGCGGCGTCGTAGTGGTCCTGCGCGATGTAGCGCGGGTCCAGGATGCGGGACGTGGAGTCCAGCGGGTCCACGGCCGGGTAGATGCCCTTCTCGGAGATCGGACGGGAGAGAACCGTCGTCGCGTCGAGGTGGGCGAAGGTGGTGGCCGGGGCCGGGTCGGTCAGGTCGTCCGCGGGGACGTAGATCGCCTGCATCGAGGTGATCGAGTGACCACGGGTCGACGTGATGCGCTCCTGGAGGAGACCCATCTCGTCGGCCAGGTTCGGCTGGTAACCCACGGCGGACGGCATGCGGCCGAGCAGGGTCGAGACCTCGGAACCGGCCTGCGTGAAGCGGAAGATGTTGTCGATGAAGAACAGCACGTCCTGCTTCTGCACATCGCGGAAGTACTCCGCCATGGTCAGACCGGCGAGGGCGACGCGGAGACGGGTGCCCGGGGGCTCGTCCATCTGGCCGAAGACCAGCGCGGTCTTGTCCAGAACGCCGGACTCTTCCATTTCCGCGATGAGGTCGTTGCCCTCACGGGTGCGCTCGCCGACGCCGGCGAAGACGGAAACGCCCTCGTGCAGCTTGGCCACACGCATGATCATTTCCTGGATCAGAACGGTCTTGCCGACACCGGCACCACCGAACAGACCGATCTTTCCACCCTTGACGTACGGGGTGAGAAGGTCGACGACCTTGAGGCCGGTCTCGAACATCTCGGTCTTCGACTCGAGGTCCGCGAACGCCGGGGCCTTGCGGTGGATGGACCAGCGCTCGCCCACCTCGGACTCGGCGGCCGGGTCGTTCAGGATCTGGCCGAGCGTGTTGAACACGCGGCCCTTGGTGACGTCGCCGACGGGCACCGTGATGCCGTCGCCGGTGTCGACCACCGGGGCCTGGCGGACCAGACCGTCGGTGGGCTGCATCGAGATCGTACGGACGATGCCGTCACCGAGGTGCTGCGCGACCTCGAGGGTCAGCGTCTTGAGCTTGCCCTCCTCGGCCGGGTCGGCGACCTGGACGTGCAGGGCGTTGTAGATCTCCGGCATCGCGTCGACGGGGAACTCCACGTCGACGACCGGGCCGATGACCCGGGCGACGCGGCCCGTGGCGGCGGCCGTCTCAACAGTGGTCGTCATTACTTGTCACTCCCCGCGGTCGCGTCGGCCAGGGCTGCGGTGCCACCGACGATCTCGCTGATTTCCTGGGTGATTTCGGCCTGGCGGGCCGCGTTGGCAAGTCGGGAGAGGTTGTTGATCAAGTCTCCCGCGTTGTCGGTGGCCGACTTCATCGCGCGGCGCGTGGCGGCGTGCTTGGAGGCAGCCGACTGGAGCAGCGCGTTGTAGATCCGGCTCTCGACGTAGCGCGGCAGCAGGGCGTCGAGGACGTCCTCCGCCGACGGCTCGAAGTCGTACAGCGGGCGGAGGGTGTCCGGCTCGCCGGCCTCCTTCGCCACCTCGTCGAGGCTGAGAGGCAGCAGCCGGGCCTCGACCGCCGTCTGGGTCATCATCGAGACGAACTCGGTGTAGATGATGTGGAGCTCGTCCACGCCACCCTCGGCCGTGTCCTTCTCGATCGCCTCGATCAGCGGGGCCGCGACCTTCTTGGCGTCCGCGTACGTGGGCTCGTCCGTGAAGCCGGTCCACGTGTCGCTGAGCTTCCGCTCACGGAAGTTGAAGTGCGCGACGCCACGGCGGCCGACGACGTAGATGTCGACCGCGCGGCCCTCGCCCTCCAGCTTCTGGATGAGCTTCTCCGCCGCCTTGATGGCGTTGGAGTTGAAGGCACCGGCCAGACCGCGGTCGCTCGAGAGGAGCAGGACCGCGGCGCGGCTCGGGTTCTCCGCCTCGGTGGTGAGCGGGTGCTTGTCGTTCGCACCCGTCGCCACCGCCGTGACCGCGCGGGTGAGCTCGGTCGCGTACGGCGTGGACGCCTGCACCTTGCGCTGCGCCTTGACGACACGCGAGGCGGCGATCATCTCCATCGCCTTGGTGATCTTCTTCGTCGCGGTGACGGATTTGATGCGACGCTTGTAGACCCGGAGCTGCGCTCCCATGAGTCAGGTCCCTTCCGTCGTCACTTCGAGACGTTGACGGCGGGGGCGTCCGCGCCGAGCAGCTTGCCGTCAGAGGTCTCGAACTGCTGCTTGAACTCGGCGATGGCGTCGGCGACGGACGTCAGGGTGTCGTTCGACATCTTCTTGCCCTCGCGGATGGAGGTCATGAGACCCGAGTGGTTCTGGCGCAGGTACGCCAGGAGCTCGGCCTCGAAGCGACGGATGTCGGCGACCGGGACGTCGTCCATCTTGCCCGTGGTACCGGCCCAGACCGAGACGACCTGGTTCTCCGTGGGCATCGGCTGGTACTGAGCCTGCTTGAGCAGCTCGACCATCCGCTGACCGCGCTCCAGCTGCGCCTTCGAGGCGGCGTCCAGATCGGAACCGAAGGCCGCGAAGGCCTCGAGCTCACGGAACTGGGCCAGGTCGACACGGAGGCGACCGGCGATCTGCTTCATGGCGGGGTGCTGGGCGGAGCCACCGACACGGGAGACCGAGATACCGACGTTCAGGGCCGGGCGCTGGCCGGCGTTGAACAGGTCGGACTCCAGGAAGCACTGGCCGTCGGTGATGGAGATGACGTTGGTCGGGATGAACGCCGAGACGTCGTTCGCCTTCGTCTCGACGATCGGGAGACCGGTCATCGAGCCGGCACCGAGCTCGTCCGAGAGCTTCGCGCAGCGCTCGAGGAGACGCGAGTGCAGGTAGAAGACGTCACCCGGGTAGGCCTCACGGCCCGGCGGGCGGCGCAGCAGCAGCGAAACGGCACGGTAGGCGTCGGCCTGCTTCGACAGGTCGTCGAAGACGATCAGGACGTGCTTGCCCTGGTACATCCAGTGCTGACCGATGGCGGAACCGGTGTACGGCGCCAGGTACTTGAAGCCGGCCGGGTCGGACGCCGGGGCGGCGACGATCGTCGTGTACTCGAGCGCACCGGCCTCTTCCAGGGCGCCGCGAACGGACGCGATGGTCGAGCCCTTCTGGCCGACGGCGACGTAGATGCAGCGGACCTGCTTGTTCACGTCGCCCGAGCGCCAGTTGTCACGCTGGTTGATGATCGTGTCGACGCACAGCGCGGTCTTGCCGGTCTGACGGTCACCGATGATCAGCTGACGCTGACCACGGCCGACCGGCGTCATGGCGTCGACGGCCTTGTAGCCGGTCTCCATCGGCTCGTGCACCGACTTACGGGCCATAACGCCCGGGGCCTGCAGCTCGAGGGCACGGCGGCCCTCGGTCGCGATCTCGCCGAGACCGTCGATCGGGTTACCGAGCGGGTCGACGACGCGACCCAGGTAGCCCTCACCGACACCGACGGAGAGGACCTCGCCGGTGCGCTGCACCGACTGACCCTCCTCGATGCCGCTGAACTCGCCGAGGACGATCGCACCGATCTCGCGCTCTTCGAGGTTCAGCGCGAGACCGAGGGTCCCGTCCTCGAACTTCAGCAGCTCGTTCGCCATGGCCGAGGGAAGACCCTCGACCTTCGCGATGCCGTCACCGGCCAGGCTGACCGTGCCGACCTCCTCGCGCGAGGCCGCGTCCGGCTGGTACGACTGGACGAAGTTCTCCAGTGCGTCCCGGATCTCCTCCGGCCGGATCGTGAGCTCCGCCATCTGGGTTCCCTGCTCTCCTTGTTGGGCCCGAAGTTTCTTAAGGGGTCTGGGGGCCGACCCCCAGGAATCTTCTGCAATCTCTGCACGGCCCAACCGGGCCGCTGGTGATGCTGTGATGCTGTGTTGCTGTGGCTGCTGCCGTCAGCCGGCCAGACGACGGGTCGCCTCGCCGAGGCGCTCCGCGATGGAGCCGTTGATGACCTCGTCGCCGATCTGCACGGTGATCCCGCCGAGGACCGCGGGGTCCACGTCGAGGTTCAGGTGCATCTCCCGGCCGTACAGCTTGGCCAGGACGGCACCGAGGCGCTGCTTCTGCTGGTCGGACAGCGGGACCGCCGAGGTGACGACGGCGACCATCCGGTTCCGGCGCGCCGCGGCGAGCTTGGAGAGGGACTCGAGTCCCGCTTCCAGGCTACGTCCCCGGGGCTGGGTCACCAGACGGATCACCAGGCGCTCGGTGGTCGCCTCGGCCTTGCCGCCGAGGAGGCTGCTGAGCAGCTCCTTCTTGGCGGTGCCCGTGGCGGCCTTGTCCGTCAGCGCCGAGCGGAGCTCGGGGCTGGAGGACACGATCCTGCCGAACCGGAACAGCTCGTCCTCGACGGCGTCGAGCGTGCCCGACTTCTGCGCCGCGGTGAGGTCGGCGGTGCTCGCCAGTTCCTCGGTCGCGTCGACCAGGTCGCGCGAACGCGACCAGCGGTTGCGCACCATGCCCGAGACGAGGTCGACGGTCTCGCCGCCCACCTGACCGTTCAGGAGTCGCTGCGCGAGCTCGGCCTTGGCCTCACCCGACTGCGCGGGGTCGGTCAGGACCCGGCGCAGCGACACCTCACGGTCGAACAGCGCGGTGACTGCGGCCAGCTCGTCCGAGAGCTTCGTCGCGTCGACCGAGGTGTTGTCGGTCAGCGCGTCGAGGGACTCACGGCCGGCGGCCAGTGCCTCGCGGCTCGCTCCGTTCATCGGACGGCCTCGGCCTTCTCCTCAAGCTCCTCGAGGAAGCGGTCGATGGTGCGGCTCTGGCGGGCGGCGTCCTCGAGGGACTCGCCGACCAGCTTGCCGGCCAGGTCGGTGGCGAGCTTGCCCACGTCCTGACGCAGCGACGCGGACGCGGCCTTGCGGTCGGCCTCGATCTGCGTGTGGCCGGCCGCGATGATCTCCTCGCGCTGGCGCTGGCCTTCCGCCTTCATCTCCTGGATGATCGCGGTGCCCTGCTCCGTCGCCTCCTGGCGAAGACGCGCGGCCTCGTGGCGGGCCTCGGCGAGCTGGGCCTTGTACTGCTCCAGCACGCTCTGAGCCTCGATCTGGGCCGACTCGGCCTTCTCGATGCCACCCTCGATGGCCTCGCGACGCTCTTCCAGAACCTTGTTGATGTTCGGGAGGAGCTTCTTGGCGAGGAAGCCGAAGACGATGACGAAGGCGATCAGGCCGATGACGAGCTCGTCGAGATGCGGGATCAGAGGAGGCTGGGGCTCCTCCGCTGCCGCAAGAAGCAGAGCGTTCACATCAGTGCCTTCCGTAAAAAGAATCGGGCAGTCGGTCCGGCTTACTGGTAGACGAAGCCCATGACGATGCCGATGAGGGCGAGCGCCTCACAGAAGGCGAAGCCCATGATCTGGTTGGTGCGGATCAGACCGGCGGCCTCGGGCTGGCGGGCGAGGGCCTGCGTGCCGTTACCGAAGATGATGCCGACGCCGACGCCGGGGCCGATCGCCGCGAGGCCGTAGCCGATGGACGCGACGTTGCCGACGAGGGTGGTCTTGGCGGAGTCGCCGGGGGCGGCGAGGTTGACCAGTTCGAGAGCAGCGGACATGCCGTTACTTCCTTCTCTTTCAATGACCCGGTGGGGGTTGGCCACCGGACGACTGTTGGATTGGGGGTGTAGCTACGATCCGGGACGGATCGGCTCAGTGGTGCTCGGAGAGCGCGCCCTGGATGTAGCTGCAGGCCAGGAGCACGAAGACGTACGCCTGGACGGCCTGGATGAAGAGCTCGAAGGCGGTCATCACGAGGACCATCACGAAGGAGGCGCCGGCGTAGACGAAGCCGATGCCGTTCATGAGGTACCAGGTGGCCAGCGAGAACATCACGATCAGCAGGTGACCGGCGAACATGTTCGCGAACAGTCGGACCGCGTGCGTGAAGGGCCGGATGACCAGGTTCGAGAAGAACTCGAGGAGCATGATCAGCGGGAGGATCGCGCCCAGGGACTTGTCGTACCCGAGGATGTTCTTCCAGCCGCCGGCGAAGCCGTGCTTCTTGAAGGTCAGCGACACCCACATCACGTAGACGATCAGCGCGAGGGCCGCCGGGAAGGCGATCAGCGACGTGACCGGGAACTGGGCGAGCGGGATGATCGACCAGAGGTTCATGATCCAGACGAAGAAGAACAGCGACACCATGAAGGGGACGTACTTCTCGCCGTCCTTCTTGCCGATGATCTCGTAGACGATGCCGCGGCGCACGAAGTCGTAGCCGGCCTCGCCGACCATCTGCATCTTGCCGGGGATCAGCTTGGGCTTGCGGAAGGCGGCCCAGAAGAACCCGACGACCACGATCGAGCCCAGGATCGCGAGCAGCATGGGCTTCGTGAACTCGAAGCTTCCCCACGTGGCGATCGGCTCGTACATGAACGTGTGCAGGCCCGGCGCCGGGAAGCCACATCCGGTGAAGATGTGGCAATCCGGGTCGAAGGCAAGCGTCTGGTCAGCACTCACCGCGGGCTCCTTCAGCGTGGCGCATAGGTACGGCAACCTCGTTGTGTCGGCGCGGCACGCAGCCGCGGGTCGGCACTGGACTGGTCTTACGGATAAGGGGGCGGCGGTTCGGCATCGAGCCTCGCGCTGGGACAGGCGTCTCGGATGCCCGCGCCCGCAGTGCCGCAGTTGGCACCGGACGATAGCAGGAAGCCGAACACCGCTTTATCCCGGCCCTACCTTTCACGACTTCGACCCCGTGTTTCCGGGGTCGATGTACGCGATCTTGGCCTTCATGTAGGCCCGGGCCTGTGCGGCGACCCACACCACGGTCGTCGCGAGCAGCGTGAAGGCGAAGGCCTTGAAGTCGAACAGCGTCGTGTCCTTCAGCAAGGCCAGGAAGATGAAGAGCACCAGCAGCTGGGCCGTGTAGAGCATGAGCCCCATGGCCTGGAAGAGGTGCGGAAGCGACTTCGCCGTCCGCTGCAGAACCACCTGCCCGACGCCCATGAAGAGGATCACGAGCAGCGTGCCGACGACGGCGCCGATCGCCCCCTTGCCACCGGCGACCACCCCGCTGACGACGGTCGCGACTGCGCCGACGACAGCGGTGGGAACGATGGTGTGCAGAAGGATGCGTGCGTCGTTGGACGGCATGGCGGTGTCTCCGCTTGCTGGAGGGGGCGATGGTGTCGTCAAGGACGAGCGTAAGCCCGGTCCGAGGTGGGTCTCGGGGCCAACAGACCGTCGCACTACGGTCTTTCGGCACTGGCGCCGGGTCTCGTGAACCGTATCACAAACTATTTGAATAGGTCTTTACCCGTGAGGTGTGCCAACTGTCACACATGAGAGTTACGGCGCGCGTGTGTGCGCGACAAGCGGGTGCCTTGTCTGGTAATGGCCGCGGATGCGGCATTCGTCAACTCGGCGTTCCGGCCTTCCGCCTATCGGTGAGGCCCTCGCGGTTGCCGATGGCGGTGGCGCCGTGGAGCCCCGCGGGCACCGGAAGCTTCTCCTCCGTCACCAGGGCCTCCTGGGCCGGCCTGCGGCGCCGGTAGCGCGGCGGGACGACCTTCTGGGCCCAGCGCGGTGCGCGCGGCGTGAAGCGCGGCAGCAGGAGCAGGACGAGGCCGATGGCGCTCAGCACCGTGATCCCGAGCACGATCCACATCGACGCCGAGTGGACCGAGTACGCGAGCGTCCCGAAGGCGATCAGCGCGGACCAGAAGTACATGATCAGCACCGCGCGGCTGTGCGAGTGGCCGATCTCCAGCAGCCGGTGGTGCAGGTGTCCGCGGTCGGCCGCGAAGGGCGACTGGCCCTTCCACGTACGGCGCACGATCGCGAGGACCAGGTCCGCCATCGGGATCGCGATGATCGTCAGCGGCAGCACGAGCGGGATGAAGACCGGCAGGGCCGCGTGCGTGGCCTCACGGGTCGAGCCCTCGAAGAGCTTCAGGACGTCCGGGTCGACCTGGCCGGTGATCGAGATCGCCGAGGCGGCCAGGATCAGGCCGATGAGCATCGATCCCGAGTCGCCCATGAAGATCCGCGCCGGGTGCATGTTGTGCGGGAGGAAGCCCAGGCACATGCCCATGAGGATCGCGGCGAAGAGCGTCGCGGGGGCGGCGGCCTCGATCGTGTAGCCGTACCAGAGCCGGTACGCGTACAGGAAGAAGGCGGCGGCGGCGATGCAGACCATGCCGGCGGCGAGACCGTCGAGGCCGTCGACGAAGTTCACCGCGTTGATCGTGACGACCACCAGGGCGACCGTCAGGAGCGTGCCCTGCCCCGGGGTCAGGGCGACCGTGCCGACGCCGGGGATCGGCAGCCACAGGATCGTCAGACCCTGCGCGACCATCACACCGGCCGAGATCATCTGCGCGCCCAGCTTGATGAGCGCGTCCAGCTCGAACTTGTCGTCGAGGACGCCGATCAGCCAGATCAGCGCGGCGCCGGAGAGCAGCGCGCGGGGCTCGTTCGACAGCTCGAAGACGCTGCTGAGGTTCTGGAGGTGGTCGGCGACCAGCAGTCCCGCGCACAGCCCGAAGAACATGGCGATGCCACCGAGCCGCGGAGTCGGTTCTCGGTGCACGTCGCGGGCGCGGATCTCCGGCATCGCCCCGGTCGCGATGGCGAACTTCCGCACCGGCCCGGTCAGCAGATACGTCACCGCAGCCGTGACACAGAGCGTCAGCAGGTAATCACGCACGGGCTGCCCCACAGGAATCGCTGGCCATCTCAGCCCCACACCCTAGCCGTGCCGTCCATGTGCTGGGAGACACGTCGGCCACCCGAACGGTTCCGCCCGGGCTCCGCTCAGCGTCCATACGGGGGAAATCGGCCGGTCAGCTCCCGTACCTCCGCCCGTACGCGGGCCGTCTCCGCGGCGTCGTCGCGCAGCGCGGCCGTGAACAGGGCCGCGATCCTCGCCATCTCCGGGGCGCCCATCCCCTGCGTGGTGACGGCGGCCGTGCCGAGCCGGATCCCGCGCCCGTCCCCGTACGGGAGGGCGCAGGTGTCGAGCACCATGCCGGCGGCGGCCAGCCGCGCGCGGGCGGTGCGGCCGTCGATGCCGAGCGGTGCCGGGTCGGCGGTGATCAGGTGGGTGTCGGTGCCGCCGGTCGTCAGGGCGAAGCCCTCGGCGGCGAGCGCGGCGGAGAGTACGCGCGCGTGTTCCACCACCTGATGGGCGTACGCGGCGAACGCCGGGGTGGACGCCTCGCCGAACGCGACCGCCTTCGCGGCGATCGTGTGCATCTGCGCGCCGCCCTGCGTGAAGGGGAAGACCGCCCGGTCGATCCGGTCGGCGAGCTCGGCGCCGCACAGGATCATCCCGCCGCGCGGCCCGCGCAGGACCTTGTGGGTGGTCGCGCAGACGACGTCCGCGTACGGGACGGGGTTCGGCGCCGCTCCCCCGGCGACGAGCCCGATGGGGTGGGCGGCGTCGGCGATGAGGTACGCCCCCACCTCGTCGGCGATGGACCGGAAGACCGCGTAGTCGAGGTGGCGGGGGTACGAGATCGAGCCGCAGACGATCGCCTTGGGGCGGTGGTGGCGGGCGAGGGCGGCGACCTGCTCGTAGTCGACGAGCCCGGTCTCGGCGTCGACGCCGTACGGGACGAAGTCGAACCACCGCCCGGAGAAGTTCGCGGGCGAGCCGTGGGTGAGGTGTCCGCCGTGGTCGAGCCCCATGGCGAGGACGGTGTCCCCCGGCCGCAGGAGGGCCGCGTACGCCGCCAGGACGGCCGAGGAGCCGGAGTGCGCCTGCACGTTGGCGTGCTCGGCCCCGAAGAGCGCGGTGACCCGGTCCACGGCGATGCGCTCCACGGCGTCGGCGTACTCGCAGCCGCCGTGGTGACGGGCACCGGGATAGCCCTCGGCGTACTTGTTGGCGAGCGGCGAACCGAGCGCGGCCAGCACGGCGGGCGACGCGAAGTTCTCCGCCGCGATCAGCTGGAGACTGTCCCCCTGCCGCCGCACCTCGCCGAGCAGCACATCGGCGACCTCGGGGTCCTGGCGGCGCAGTACGCCGAGGTCGCTGAGGTCCTCATCGGGTGGCGCGGTGACCGGCATGCAACCAATGTAGGCGCGGCCCGTCACCCCCGCCCGTCAGGACGTCGGCCCCTCGCGGCCCGTCCCCGGCGCGCCCGCGGTCAGTGCTTCGCGTCCACACCCGTCAGGGCCGTGACGACGGGCTCCAGCGCCTGGTTGATCTCGTCGCCGATCGAACGGAAGAAGCTGATCGGGGCCCCGTACGGGTCGTTGACCTCGTCCGCGTCGGCGGACGGGGCCAGGAGCCACCCGCGTAGAGCCGCGGCGGCGCGGACCAGGGCTCGGGCGCGTTCGACCATGCCCTCGTCCCGGGGGTCCGGGAGCGTGGCGGGGTCGATCGCGCGGACCAGGCGGGTGAACTCCTTCAGGGTGAAGGTGCGCAGGCCCGCCGAATGGCCCATCGAGATGACCTGGGCGCGGTGGTCACGGGTCGCCGTGAGGACCAGGTCCGCGCGGATGACGTGCTCGTCGAGGAGCTCACGGCCCACGAAGCCGCTGTAGTCCGCGCCGAAGTCGGCGAGGACCAGTTCGGCGTTGGCCTCCATCGGGGCACCCTCGTGCCCCCAGGTGCCGGCGCTCTCCACGATCAGTCCGCCGCCCAGCGGATCGCCGAGGCGGTCGCACAGGGCATGGCGGGTCAGCCGCTCGGTGATGGGCGAGCGGCAGACGTTGCCGGTGCTGACGTGGAGGATGCGGAAGGTGCTGCTGTCGTCGAACCCCGCTATGCCACGCCCCTCAGGGGCGGTCAACTGGCCACCTCGAGGTCGGGTACGACCTTCCGGAGCTCCTCCGGGGAGAGCGCGCCCTCGCGGAGCAGGACCGGGGTCTTGCCCGTGACGTCGACGATGGACGAGGGGACGATGCCGGGCGTCGGGCCGCCGTCGAGGTAGACGGAGACGGAGTCGCCGAGCATGCCCTGGGCCGCGTCGCAGGTCTCGGGGGACGGGTGGCCCGTGAGGTTCGCCGAGGAGACGGCCATCGGGCCGACCTCGGTGAGCAGCTCGATCGCGACGGGGTGCAGCGGCATGCGGATGGCGACGGTGCCCCGGGTGTCGCCCAGGTCCCACTGGAGGGACGGCTGGTGCTTGGCGACGAGGGTGAGGGCGCCGGGCCAGAACGCGTCGACGAGCTCCCAGGCCTGCTCGGAGAAGTCCGTGACGAGCCCGTGGAGGGTGTTCGGGGAACCGATGAGGACGGGCGTCGGCATGTTGCGGCCCCGGCCCTTGGCGGCCAGCAGGTCCGCCACGGCCTCGCTGCTGAAGGCGTCCGCCCCGATCCCGTAGACGGTGTCGGTGGGGAGCACGACCAGCTCGCCCCGGCGCACCGCGGAGGCGGCCTCGCGGAGACCGGTGACGCGGTCGGTGGCCTCGTTGCAGTCGTATCGCCTTGCCATTACTTCCCGGCCTCCTCGTTCACGTGGTTGGTCGAAGCAGTCGTCGCAGGGGTGGCCGTCATGGCATGGCCTTGCGGGCGGTCGCGAAGCGCGGCCGGTTGTTCAGGTCCGGGTGGTCGGCGGCGTCGGCCCAGCCGGCCTCCTCGTTGAAGATCCACGGCACCTGCCCGCCCTGGGTGTCCGCGTGCTCGATGACGACGAGGCCGCCGGGGCGCAGCAGCCGGTGGGCGGTGCGCTCGATGCCGCGGATGGTGTCGAGGCCGTCCTCGCCGGAGAAGAGGGCCATCTCCGGGTCGTGGTCGCGGGCCTCGGGCGCCACGTACTCCCACTCGGTGAGCGGGATGTACGGCGGGTTGGAGATGACCAGGTCGACCTGGCCGTCCAGCTCCGGCAGCGCGGTGAGCGCGTCGCCCTGGTGGACGGTGACGCGGGAGCCCTCGGCGTTCTTCCGGGTCCACACGAGGGCGTCGTCGGAGAGCTCGACGGCGTGCACGCGCGAGCGCGGCACCTCCTGCGCCATGGCGAGCGCGATGGCGCCGGAGCCGGTGCAGAGGTCGACGATGAGCGGTTCGACGACGTCCATGGCGCGCACGGCGTCTATGGCCCAGCCGACGACCGACTCGGTCTCGGGCCGGGGCACGAAGACGCCGGGGCCGACCTGGAGCTCCAGGTAGCGGAAGAACGCCCGGCCGGTGATGTGCTGGAGCGGCTCGCGGGCCTCCCGGCGGGCGATCGTCTCCCAGTAGCGGGCGTCGAAGTCCGCGTCCTTGACGTTGTGCAGCTCCCCCCGCTTGACGCCGTGCACGAACGCGGCGAGCTCCTCGGCGTCGAAACGCGGTGAGGGAACGCCGGCGTCGGCCAGCCGCTGGGTGGCCTGGGCCACCTCGGCAAGCAGCAGGTTCACGCTGGTCCTCCGTGGTGCGGGGTGGGGCTTGAGGGGGCCTTACGCGGGGTCTTACGCCGCGGCGAGCTTCGCCGCCGAGTCGGCGTCGACACACGCCTGGATCATCGCGTCCAGGTCGCCGTCGAGCACCTGGTCCAGGTTGTACGCCTTGAAGCCGACGCGGTGGTCCGAGATGCGGTTCTCCGGGAAGTTGTACGTCCGGATCTTCTCGGAGCGGTCGACGGTGCGGACCTGGCTGCGGCGGGCGTCGGCGGCCTCGGCCTCGGCCTTCTCCTGGGCGGCGGCGAGGAGCCGGGAGCGCAGGATGCGCATGGCCTGCTCCTTGTTCTGGAGCTGGCTCTTCTCGTTCTGGCAGGAGGCGACGATGCCGGTCGGCAGGTGGGTGATGCGGACGGCGGAGTCGGTGGTGTTGACCGACTGGCCGCCGGGGCCGGACGAGCGGTAGACGTCGATGCGCAGGTCGTTGGCGTGGATCTCGACGTCGACCTCCTCGGCCTCCGGCGTGACGAGCACGCCCGCGGCGGAGGTGTGGATGCGGCCGGCGGACTCGGTGGCGGGCACGCGCTGCACGCGGTGGACGCCGCCCTCGTACTTGAGCCGGGCCCAGACGCCCTGGCCGGGCTCGGTCGCGCCGTTGCCGCCCTTGGTCTTCACCGCGACCTGGACGTCCTTGTAGCCGCCGAGGTCGGACTCGGTGGCGTCGATGATCTCGGTCTTCCAGCCGACGCGCTCGGCGTACCGGAGGTACATGCGGAGCAGGTCGCCGGCGAAGAGCGCGGACTCGTCGCCACCGGCGCCGGCCTTGATCTCCAGGATGACGTCCTTGTCGTCGCTCGGGTCGCGCGGGACGAGGAGGAGGCGGAGCTTGTCGGTGAGCTCCTCGCGGTCCTTCTCGAGCTGCTTGACCTCGGCGGCGAAGTCGGGGTCGTCGTGCGCGAACTCGCGGGCGGTCTCGATGTCGTCACCGGTCTGCTTCCAGGCCCGGTACGTGGCGACGATGGGGGTCAGCTCGGCGTAGCGCTTGTTCAGCTTGCGCGCGTTGGCCTGGTCGGCGTGGACCGAAGGGTCCGCGAGCTTCGTCTCGAGGCCGGCGTGCTCGCCGACCAGTTCCTCGACCGCCTCGAACATCGGGGGCTCCTGGGTTTTCGTCAATTGCTACGGGACGGCAAAGCGCCGGTCCCGGCCACCCGCGCGGGGCGGCCGAGGACCGGCGCAGGGGCTCGCTACTTCGCGGCGGAGCCGGCCTTGCCGAAGCGGGCCTCGAAGCGGGCCACGCGGCCGCCGGTGTCGAGGATCTTCTGCTTGCCCGTGTAGAACGGGTGGCACTCGGAGCAGACCTCGGCACGGATGGTGCCCTCGGCCAGGGTGCTACGGGTGGTGAACGACGCGCCACAGGTGCAGCTGACCTGGGTCTCGACGTACTCGGGGTGAATCTCGCGCTTCAAGGTGTCTCCTAGTTTCGGGAGGGCTCCGGGTCGCTGTCACGGGTTTGCGGCGAGCGTGAACCGGGGCCGACGTACCAGTCTGCCAGGACTGGCCGCATCTCCCCAAACCGGGGTCGGGCCGGGAGTATTCCCGGGCGCGTCGGAAGCGCCCCCGTCCTGACTCCGCGGCTACTTCACGACGCCTTCGGCCTTGCCCGTGGCGGCGTCCCGGGTGGCGGACGCGGGGATCGGCCGGTCGGCCTTGAGGGCCGCCCAGACCTGGTCCGCCTTGGCCTCCAGGGGGACGACGCGGTTCGGGTCGACGGGGTCGTACTGGACCGGAAGCGTGATCATCCCGACGTTCTCGGAGCCGATTCCGGCGAGGCTCTGGGCGAAGCCCATCAGCTCCTGGACGGAGTCGAGCTCGGAGTCCGGGGTGATGGCCTTGGTGGCCGCGTCGGCGAGGTCGAGGAGCTTCGTCGGGCTGGTGAAGACGCCGAGGGACTTCACCTGGTTCATGAAGGCCTTCATGAAGGCCTGCTGGAGCTGGATGCGGCCGAGGTCGCTGCCGTCACCGACGCTCTTGCGCGTACGGACGAGGCCGAGGGACTGCTCGCCGTTGAGCGTGTGGGTGCCCGGTTCGAGGTCCAGGTGGCTCTTGCTGTCCTTGATGGCCTGGGTGGTGGTGATCCGCACGCCGCCCAGCTCGTCGATGAGCTTCTTGAAGCCGGTGAAGTCGACTTCCATGTAGTGGTCCATGCGGATGCCGGACATGGCCTCGACGGTCTTCACCGCACAGGCAGGTCCGCCGACCTCGTACGCCGTGTTGAACATGGCGCGGGACTGGCCGGGGACGGCGCCGCCCTGGCTGTCGACGCACTCGGGGCGGGTGACGAGGGTGTCGCGCGGGATCGAGACGACGCTCGCCTTCTTGTGGCCCTCGTAGACGTGGACGATCATCGCGGTGTCGGAGCGGGCTCCGCCCTCGTCCTTGCCGTACGCGCCGTTGTCGCCCGAGCGGGAGTCGGAGCCGAGGACGAGGATGTCCATCGAGCCGTTGTCGACGTCGTCGGGGCGCTCGGTGCCGAGCTGGGCGTTGATGTCGACACCCTTGATGTTGCCGTCGAGCTTGACGTACACGTACCCCAGTCCGGCGCCGCCCAGGATCAGGACCGCGACGGCCCCCGATATGAGTACGGAGAGGCGGCGGCGGCCCTTGCTGGGCGGCTTGCGGCGGCGGCCGGATCCCGCGCCGGGTATTCGGCCGCCGGTGTTCTGCTCGGTCATCGTCTTCCCTCGGGCGCTCGGTTCGCCATGTGGGACGGCGAAGCACCCAAAAGGGTTGCATACGGACCTGTGAGTTCCTGATGATCAACGCGCCGCGCCCACCGTGAGTTCACGGTGGGCGCGGTGGTTTACGCAGGTCACGACAGGGTTACGGGAACAAGGTCCCGTTACTGCCGCGTGACGCAGGTCACGAGTCGATCATGCGTCAGTCGTTGTTGTTCGCTCCGGGGGTCGTCTTCTGGATCTGGAGGAGGAACTCCCCGTTCGACTTCGTCTGCTTGAGCTTGTCCAGGAGCAGCTCGATCGCCTGCTGCTGGTCGAGCGCGTGCAGGACGCGGCGGAGCTTCCAGGTGACGGCGAGCTCGTCGCTGCCGAGCAGGATCTCCTCCTTGCGGGTGCCGGACGCGTCGACGTCCACCGCGGGGAAGATGCGCTTGTCGGCGAGCTTCCGGTCGAGCTTGAGCTCCATGTTGCCGGTGCCCTTGAACTCCTCGAAGATCACCTCGTCCATGCGGGAGCCGGTGTCGACGAGCGCGGTCGCGAGGATGGTCAGCGAGCCGCCGTCCTCGATGTTGCGCGCGGCACCGAAGAAGCGCTTCGGCGGGTAGAGCGCGGTCGAGTCGACACCACCGGACAGGATGCGGCCGGAGGCCGGCGCCGCGAGGTTGTACGCGCGGCCCAGGCGGGTGATCGAGTCGAGCAGGACGACCACGTCGTGACCCAGCTCGACGAGACGCTTGGCGCGCTCGATGGCCAGCTCGGCGACGGTGGTGTGGTCCTCGGCCGGACGGTCGAAGGTCGAGGAGATGACCTCGCCCTTGACCGACCGCTGCATGTCGGTGACCTCTTCCGGACGCTCGTCGACCAGGACGACCATCAGGTGGCACTCGGGGTTGTTGTGCGTGATCGCGTTGGCGATCGCCTGCATGATCATGGTCTTGCCGGTCTTCGGCGGGGCCACGATCAGACCGCGCTGACCCTTACCGATCGGCGACACGAGGTCGATGATGCGGGTGGTGAGCACGCCCGGGTCGGTCTCCAGACGGAGCCGGTCCTGCGGGTAGAGCGGGGTCAGCTTGTTGAACTCCGGGCGGCCGCGGCCGGAGTCGGCGGCCATGCCGTTGGCGGAGTCGAGGCGGACCAGCGCGTTGAACTTCTCGCGGCGCTCGCCGTCCTTCGGCTGGCGCACGGCGCCGGTGACGTGGTCACCCTTGCGCAGGCCGTTCTTGCGGACCTGGGCGAGGGAGACGTACACGTCGTTCGGGCCGGGCAGGTAGCCGGAGGTCCGGATGAACGCGTAGTTGTCGAGGATGTCGAGGATGCCCGCGACGGGGATCAGGACGTCGTCGTCGGCGACCTGCGGCTCGCCGGCCTGGAAGTCGTCGCGGCCACGACGGCCGCGGCGGTCGCGGTAGCGGCCGCGACGGCCACGACGGCCGCCCGCCTCGTCGTCGTAGTCGTCCTGCGGACCGGACTGCTGGCCGCCCTGCTGGCCCTGGCCCTGGCTCTGCTGGCCCTGGCCCTGGCCGCCCTGGCGCTGACGCTGGCCGCCCTGGCCGCCGCCCTGCTGCTCGTCGCCCTTGCCGCGCTCGCGCTGACGGTCGCGGCGGTCACGGCGCTCGCCGCCGCGCTCCCCGCGCTCGCCGCGGTCACGGCGGCTGCGGCCCTCGGCGCCGTCGACGGCGCCGTCGGCCTGCGCGTCGGCCTTGGTCTCCGTACGCGTCTCGGTGCGCGCCGTCTCCGTGCGCGCCTCGACCTTGACGGTCTGCGCGGCCTCGGACTTGGCCTCGCCCTCCGGCGAACCGGCCGGGGCGGTGGCACGGCGGCGGCGGCGCTCGCCCACCGGCTGGTCGTCACTCGCCGGCTGGCCGGGAATGTCGATCTGCTGCTGGGCGGGGGCCTTCTCGGCCTTCTCCGCCTTGGGCGCGGCGGCGGTCTCGGCCGCGGCCTCGCCCGTGCGCGCCTTGGAGGTGGCGCGGCGCTTCGGCTTGGTCTCGGCGGCGTCGGCCTTGGCGGGGGCGGCGGAGCCTCCCCCGGCCTGCGTCTCCTTGATGACCTCGATCAGCTGGCTCTTGCGCATCCGCGCGGTGCCCCTGATGCCGAGGCCGGACGCGACCTGCTGCAGCTCGGCCAGGACCATGCCGTCGAGGCCGGTGCCGGAGCGGCGGCGCCGTGCGGTGCTGGCAGCACCTGCGGCGGGCGCGGAGGTGTCGACACTGCTGTCGGCAGTCACGCCCATCAGATCGGTGGTGTCGCTCACGAAGGGTCCTTCCCTGGAGCGGACGTCGGCCATCTGGCTCGGCGACCGGTTGTGCTGTCCGGCAGGGTCCTGGCTTGTGGACCGTGTCCGGGGCGGTGGTCCCGCCGGGTAACGGCGGAGAGAGAAATACGTGCTGGGTCCGGCCCGAGGCCCCCTGCTCGGCCCTCACCGGAAAAAGCGAGGGGTGTCGCGCCGGTTCCGGAGCGTGCTCAAAACTGCTCAGGCAGGCTGCTCAGCAGTTGAGGAGGCTTCCGGAAGAATCGGTGGTCCCTGATGGGGACACTCCGCACCGCTCCACAAAGAGGTCGGGTGCAGACTTGAGGTTAACACTACCGGCTCCAACAAACATTCCCCCTCTCCCTCACCGGCAATCTCGTGTCCGGGCGGTGGGAGGCGCTGCCCGGCGCCCCCCCCGGCGGCCCGTCGCCGCGCGCCCCTAGGGCGCCAGCGGCAGCACGCTCGCCCCGGGCGCGTCGAGGTCGAGCCGGTTGGCGGCCCATCCCTCGCCCGCGAGGAGGGCGACCTTGTCGGCCGTTCCCCGGTCGGCCAGCGCGAGGACCGTGGGGCCCGCGCCGGAGATGACCGCGGGGACGCCGTCCGCACGCAGTCGGTTCACGAGGGCGACGCTCTCCGGCATCGCGGGGGCCCGGTACTCCTGGTGCAGCCGGTCCTCGGTGGCCGCGAGCAGCAGCTCGGGGCGGCGGGTCAGGGCCTCGACGAGGAGGGCGGCACGGCCGGCGTTGGCGGCGGCGTCCACGTGCGGGACGGTGCGCGGCAGCAGGCCGCGGGCGGTCTCCGTCAGTACGGGCTTCCCGGGAACGAAAACCACCGGAACGATGGAATCCGAAGGATCCATCCTGATCGCCTTCGCGGCGCCGGACTCGGTCCACGCGAGGGTGAAGCCGCCGAGCAGGCAGGCGGCGACGTTGTCGGGGTGGCCCTCGATCTCGGTGGCGAGTTCGAGCAGGGCGGCCTCGTCGAGCTTCGCGTCCCCGCCTATCGTCACGGCGCGGGCGGCGACGATGCCGGCGCAGATGGCGGCGGAGGAGGAGCCGAGGCCGCGGCCGTGCGGGATGCGGTTGGCGCAGACGACCTCGAGGCCGCGCGGCTGTCCGCCGAGCAGGTCGAAGGCCGTGCGGAGGGACCGTACGAGCAGGTGGCTCTCGTCGCGCGGGAGGGTCTCGGCGCCCTCGCCCGCGATGTCGACGTGCAGGCCGGAGTCGGCCACCCGGACGACGACGTCGTCGTAGAGGCCCAGCGACAGGCCGAAGGCGTCGAAGCCCGGGCCGAGGTTGGCGCTGGTGGCGGGGACGCGCACCCGTACGGCGGCGGCGCGGAACGCTGGACCGGCCATCGCTCGTTGACTCTCCTTGATTGCGACAACGGTGTTTCGTACAGCGGTGTTTCGTACAGCGGTGTTTCGGCGGTGCTTTTCTACAGCGAGTGTTCACGAAGAGAACACGGAGACCCGGGTTCCGTATCGGCCTCGGGGGCGGCGACGGCAACAACACCGCGCATATGCGGCGGGGCGGGTTCGGTACAGCCTATCGAAGGAAGGTTCTGTGGCGACATAGGGCGCACAGGAGGCGCACGATGCGTGTCGCGAGCCAACCTGTGCGCCAATGTACGTTCCTGATCGGGTTTCGATCAGCCCGTCATTCCGCTCTCAGGAGCGATATCAGGCCAGACCGAGACGCTCGGCGGCGGCCGCGGCGTCGACGGGGACGGTGACCGGCTGGGGGGCGCCGGCGACGGCCCAGTCGGGGTCCTTCAGGCCGTTGCCCGTGACCGTGCAGACGATCTTCTGGCCCGGGTCGACCTTGCCCTGCGCGGCGGCCTTCAGGAGACCGGCGACCGAAGCGGCCGACGCGGGCTCGACGAAGACGCCCTCCTGCGCGGCCAACAGGCGGTAGGCCTGGAGGATCTCACGGTCCGTCACCTCGTCGATGAAACCGCCCGACTCGTCGCGCGCGGCGATCGCGTAGTCCCACGAGGCCGGGTTGCCGATGCGGATCGCGGTGGCGATCGTCGACGGGTCCTTGACGACCTCGCCGCGCACGAGCGGCGCGGAGCCCGAGGCCTGGAAGCCCCACATGCGCGGGCGGTGGGTCGCGAGGCCGTCCTCGGCGTACTCGCGGTACCCCTTCCAGTACGCCGTGATGTTGCCGGCGTTGCCGACGGGCAGGACGTGGATGTCGGGGGCGTCGCCCAGCATGTCCACGATCTCGAACGCGGCGGTCTTCTGGCCCTCGATGCGGACCGGGTTGACCGAATTGACCAGCGCCACCGGGTAGTTCTCGGACAGGCTGCGCGCGAGCGTCAGGCAGTCGTCGAAGTTGCCGTCGACCTGAAGGATCTTGGCGCCGTGCACGAGGGCCTGGCCCATCTTGCCGAGCGCGATCTTGCCCTGCGGCACGAGGACGGCGGAGACCATGCCCGCCCGCACCGCGTAGGCCGCCGCCGAGGCGGAGGTGTTGCCGGTGGACGCGCAGATGACGGCCTGCGCGCCCTCCTCCTTGGCCCGGGTGATGGCCATCGTCATGCCGCGGTCCTTGAAGGACCCGGTGGGGTTGGCGCCCTCGACCTTGAGGTGCACCTCGCAGCCCGTGCGCTCGGAGAGGACCTGAGCGGGGACGAGCGGCGTACCGCCCTCACGGAGCGTGACGACCGGCGTCGTGTCCGTGACCGGAAGACGGTCCCGGTACTCCTCGATGATGCCGCGCCACTGGTGGGTGCCCTTGCTGGTCATGGGTCCTTACTCCCCTTCAACACGCATGATGCTGGCGACACCGCGCACGGTGTCGAGCTTCCGCAGCGCCTCGACGGTCCCGGAGAGGGCGGCGTCGGGCGCGCGGTGGGTGACGACGACGAGGGAGGCCTCGCCGTCCTTGCCCTGCTGGCGGACCGTGTCGATCGACACGCCGTGCTCGGCGAAGACCGTCGCGACCTGGGCGAGGACGCCCGGCTTGTCGGCCACGTCGAGGCTGATGTGGTACCGCGTGACAACCTCGCCCATGGAGCTCACGGGCAGCTGGGTGTACGCGGACTCGCCGGGGCCGTTGGCCTCGTTGAGCTTGTTCCGGCACACGGCGACGAGGTCGCCGAGGACGGCCGAGGCCGTCGGCGCGCCACCGGCACCGGGGCCGTAGAACATGAGCTGCCCGGCGGCGTCGGCCTCGACGAAGACGGCGTTGTACGCCTCGCGGACGGAGGCCAGCGGGTGGCTCAGCGGGATCATCGCCGGGTGCACGCGCGCGGTGGCGGACCCGCCGTCCGCGGCCCGCTCGCAGATCGCGAGCAGCTTGATGGTGCAGCCCATCTGCTTCGCGGAGGCGAAGTCGGCGGCGGTGACCTCGGTCATGCCCTCGCGGTAGACGTCGTCGAGACGCACGCGCGTGTGGAAGGCGATGCCGGCGAGGATGGCGGCCTTGGCAGCGGCGTCGAAGCCCTCGACGTCGGCGGTCGGGTCGGCCTCGGCGTACCCGAGGGCGGTGGCCTCGTCGAGCGCCTCGGAGTAGCCGGCGCCGGACGTGTCCATCTTGTCGAGGATGAAGTTCGTCGTGCCGTTGACGATGCCCATCACGCGGTTGATCTTGTCGCCGGCGAGGGACTCGCGCAGCGGGCGGATCAGCGGGATGGCGCCGGCGACGGCGGCCTCGTAGTAGAGGTCCTGCCCGTGCTGCTGGGCGGCGGCGTAGAGGGTCGCGCCGTCCTGCGCGAGGAGCGCCTTGTTGGCGGAGACGACGGAGGCGCCGTGCTCGAACGCGGTGGTGATGAGGGTGCGGGCCGGCTCGATGCCGCCGATGACCTCGATGACGACGTCGATGTCGCCCCGTTTGACGAGGGCGGTCGCATCGGTGGTGATCAGCTCGGCGGGGACGCCGCCACGGACCTTGTCGGGACGGCGGACGGCCACGCCGGCGAGCTCGACCGGCGCGCCGATGCGCGCGGCGAGGTCGTCGGCGTGCGTCGTCATGATGCGCGCCACCTCTGAGCCGACCACTCCACAGCCCAGCAGCGCCACCTTCAGCGGACGCGTACGCATCATCCGACCTCTTTCCCGTACTTCAGCTTCGTCTACGGTCGTGTTTCTACGGACCTCTGCGGCTCTCCGTGGCCGCAGCCCCCCGGATCTCTCCGGTGGAACCAGTCTCACTCACCGGACGGGGGTTTCCGCCCCCTGTCCGGATCCTGAGACATCTATTTCACCGCTCGGCCATGACTCGACTATTTCATCAGCCGACGTCGAGACGCAGGAGATCTTCCTCCGTCTCGCGCCGGACGATCACCCGGGCCTCGCCGTCGCGGACGGCGACGACGGGCGGCCGGAGCGCGTGGTTGTAGTTGCTCGCCATCGAGCGGCAGTACGCGCCGGTGGCGGGGACGGCGACGAGGTCGCCGGGCGCCAGGTCGGCGGGCAGGAACGCGTCCCGTACGACGATGTCACCGCTCTCGCAGTGCTTGCCGACCACGCGGGAGAGCATGGGCTCGGCGTCGCTGGTCCGCGAGACGAGGCTGACGCTGTACTCGGCGTCGTACAGCGCCGTCCGGATGTTGTCCGACATGCCGCCGTCGACGCTCACGTACGTCCGCAGGCCTTCGAGGGGCTTGATCGTCCCCACCCGGTACAGCGTGAAGGCGGTGGGGCCGACGATGGCCCGCCCCGGCTCGACGGAGATCCGCGGCGTGCGCAGCCCGGCGGCCTCGCACTCCCGCGACACGATCTCGGTGAGCGCCTTGGCGATCTCGTGCGGCTCGCGCGGGTCGTCCGCGGAGGTGTACGCGATGCCGAGGCCGCCGCCCAGGTCGATCTCGGGCAGCTCGACGCCGTGCTCGTCGCGGACCTCGGCGAGCAGCTGCACGACGCGGCGGGCGGAGACCTCGAACCCGGCCATGTCGAAGATCTGCGACCCGATGTGCGAGTGGATGCCGACGAGCTCGATCGCGTCCAGCTTCAGCGCGCGGCGGACGGCCTCGGCGGCGAGCCCGCCGGCGAGCGCGATGCCGAACTTCTGGTCCTCGTGGGCGGTGGCGATGAACTCGTGCGTGTGCGCCTCGACGCCGACGGTCACCCGGATCTGTACGCGCTGCCGCTTGCCGAGGGACTGGGCGACGTGGGCGACGCGGACGATCTCCTCGAAGGAGTCGAGGACGATCCGCCCGACGCCGACCTCGACGGCCCGCCGGATCTCGTCCTCGCTCTTGTTGTTGCCGTGGAAGGCGATGCGCTCGGCGGGCATGCCGGCCGAGAGCGCGGTGGCCAGCTCGCCGCCGGAGCAGACGTCCAGGTTCAGCCCCTCCTCGGCGAGCCAGCGCACGACGGCGCGGGAGAGGAAGGCCTTGCCGGCGTAGAAGACGTCGGCGTCCTTGCCGAAGGCCTCGGCCCAGGCGCGGCAGCGGGCCCGGAAGTCGGTCTCGTCGAGGAAGTACGCGGGGGTGCCGAACTCCTCGGCGAGCGCGTCGACGGCGATCCCGCCGACGGTGGCGACACCGCGCTCGTCGCGGGCGACGGTCCGCGCCCAGACCTTGGGGTCGAGGACGTTCAGGTCGGCGGGCGGCGCGGTGTAGTGGCCCTCGGGGAGGACGTCGGCGTGACGGGGCCCGGCGGGGTGGGCGGAACGGCTCATGAGTGGCTCTTTCAAATCCGATCGGGTGCGCTGATGCCGAGCAGGGACAGGCCACCGGCGAGCACCGTCCCGGCGGCTTCGGCGAGCGCGAGCCGGGAACGGTGGGCGGCCGAGGGTTTCTCGTCACCGAGCGGCAGCACGGTGTGCTGGAACGCGAGCAGCGCGTCGGCGGTGGCTTCGAGGTGCCGGGCGACCCGGTCGGGGGCGCGGTGGCGGGCGGCGGCGAGGAGCACGGCGGGGTGATCGCCGAGGGCACCGAGGAGCGCGGGCGCGTCGATGTCCGCACCGGTTTCGTACGCGTACGAGGGGGTGACCCCGAGCTGCGCGCCGTTGACGATCAACCGCCGAACGCGGGAGTGCGCGTACCGCACCCGGAAAAGACTATTGCGCTCGTGCTGGACGAGCAGCGGCGCCCCGTCGAGCGCCCGGTCCTGCGGGGCGGCCCGGAGCAGGGACCAGCGGGCGGCGTCGACGCCGAGGCGCGCGGTGTCGTACGGGGCGGGGCGCACGTACGGCCTCTCGCTCCCGCCGCCGGCCGCGTCCGCCCCTTGGGCGCGCAGCAGACCGGCCACGACGCCGACCACGACACGGGCCCGCGGCTCCGTCACGTCGGCGAACCGGACGGCGGTCCCGGCGAGGGCGGCGCCGTGCCCGTACGCGAGCCCGGCACGGCGCACGGCCCGCACGAGCTCTCCGGCGAGATCCCGGCCCTGAAGCGTGAAATTGAGAAACCCGGGCCCGGTGATCTCCACCCCGCGAAGCCCGGGAACACCGCGAAGCCGCTCCTCGATCACCCTGGCGACGTCCATCGCACTGCGACCGGCGGGCCGGGCGAGGGTGAGGGCGATGTTGCTCGCGTACTCCCCCGACCCACCGGGCCGGGCCCGCTCGACCTTGACCCGCGGGGGAACGTCGACCGCCAGCGCACCGTCGTCGACCGCACGGCGCACGGCGTGCAGCACGGTGAGGGAGAGGTCCGCGGGGGTCACACTCCAAGCCTAGGGGAGGAGGGGGGTCCCAGCGCGAACCGGTTTCGACATGCGGGCACTCAGCGGGGTGACTCAGAGGAAGGAGGACGACCTCGCTCCCTCGGCCTCACCCGCCACCCCTCGACCTCAAAGGGCTCCAGGCGTGGCGCTGCCGGCACAGCGGCCGTCCTGCTGCGGCCCCTCGTCCTGTCGCCCCTGCTTCCCGTCGGCCGCGTGCGGTTCCTCTCCGGCGTCCGGCCCGGCGTCCCGCTGCTCGCGCCGCTCCCGGTGCATCAACTGCCGGACGACGTGCACGAGCTCGGACGGCTCGAAGGGCTTGGCGAGAAACGCGTCGACCCCGACCCCGGCCCCGCCGGTGACCTCGTGCTCACCGCAGGCGCTGATGATCGCCACCGGCAGATGCCGGGTACGCGGATCGGCGCGCAGCCGCTCGGCAGTCTTGATCCCCCCGAGGCGGGGCATGACGACGTCGAGGGTGACGACATCAGGACAGACCTGATGCACGACATCCAGACACTCGGCACCATCGGCCGCGGTCACGACCTCGAACCCCTCGAGTTCGAGATTGACCCTGATCAACTGCCGGATCACCTTGTTGTCATCGACAACGAGCACCCGACCGGACATGCCTGACACACCAACGAGAGTAGGACCCCCCGAGGGGCTGCGTCCGGGTTTTGCCCACTTCCGACCCGTGCGGGGGACCCACCGCCCGGTGACACCCTGGAAATCCCTGTTCACAGGCACACCCCCCGAGCTGGTAGGGTTCTACCCGTCGCCGCCTCACGCGGCAACGCCCCCGTAGCTCAGGGGATAGAGCAACGGCCTCCGGAGCCGTGTGCGCAGGTTCGAATCCTGCCGGGGGCACTTCGCAGGAAGTGCCAGACAGACCCCGTGGTCAGCGGAAACGCTGAGTGCGGGGTCTTGTTGTATGTGCCGGGAGGGCTCGGCGATCGCGGCCCGCGGCCCTGAACGGCTCCGCCGGGGTCGCCGTCCTTTCGGTGGCGACCCCGGCGGAGGTGGTGGTGCGTCGTGCGGGTTACTTCACGTTGATGGCGGTCCAGGCCTTGGCGACCGCGTTGTACTGGGTGCTGCCGGAGCCGTAGAGGTCGGCGGCGGCGTTGAGGGTGGCCGTGCGGGCGCCCGCGTAGCCGGTGGAGGAGGTCATGTAGGTGGAGAGGGCCTTGTACCAGATCTTGTACGCGGCCTGGCGGCCGATGCCCGTGACCGTGGAGCCGTCGTAGGTGGGCGAGTTGTAGGTGACGCCGTTGATCGTCTTCGTGCCGCTGCCCTCGGAGAGCAGGTAGAAGAAGTGGTTCGCCGGGCCCGAGGAGTAGTGGACGTTGAGGCGGCCGACCGACTTCGACCAGTAGTCGGCGGACTTGCCGTCCTTGCTCGGCTTGTCCATGTAGCGGAGCGGCGTGCCGTTGCCGTTGATGTCGATCTTCTCGCCGATGAGGTAGTCGCCCGCGTCGGCGGAGTTGCCCGCGTACCACTCGACCGAGGTGCCGAGGATGTCGGACGTGGCCTCGTTCAGGCCGCCGGACTCGCCGCTGTAGCGGAGGTTGGCGGTGGAGGAGGTCAGGCCGTGGGACATCTCGTGGCCGGCCACGTCGAGGGACGTGAGCGGGTGGGTGTTGCCGATGCCGTCGCCGTACGTCATGCAGAAGCAGGAGTCGTCCCAGAAGGCGTTCACGTACGCGTTGCCGTAGTGGACGCGGGAGTAGGCGCCGACGCCGTCGCCGCGGATGCCGTTGCGGCCGAGCTCGTTCTTGTAGAAGTCCCAGGTGACGGCGGCGCCGTAGTGGGCGTCGGCGGCCGCGGTGGCGCGGTTGGACGCGAGGCCGTTGCCCCAGGTGTCCACGGAGTTGGTGAAGAGGGAGCCGGTGCCGGAGGTGCCGCCGTTCAGGTCGTACGTCTTGTGGCCGCCGCGGTTGGCGTCGGTGAGGGTGAACGGGCCGGTGCCCGAGGTGCCGAGGGTGACCTGGCCGGCGTACATCGTGTTGCCGACGCCCGTCTCGATCGCCTCGTACGAGAAGAGCTCCTTGCCGGAGGCCGCGTCGGTGATGACGTGGCGCTCGCTCGGGGTGCCGTCCTGCTGGACGCCCTTGACCGTGGTCTCGAAGGCGAGGACCGGCTTGCCGGAGGCCGCCCAGATCACCTTGCGAGCGGTGCTCCGCGCCGTCGCGGCGGGGGCCGCGGCCTCCGTGGTGGGGACGGATATGCGGGCCTCGGTCGCCTTCGTCGTCTTGCGGGAGCCGTCCTTCTTCTGGTGCACGACCAGGTCGCCGCCGAGGACGGGGAGGCCCTCGTAGGTGCGCTCGTAGCGGGTGTGGACGGTGCCGTCCGCGTCCTTGACGACGTCCCGGACGACCAGCTTCTCCTGGGCCGTGAGGCCGATGGCCTTCGCCGTGGCGGCGGCGCCCGCCTGGGCCTCCTGGACGGCGGCGGCGCGCTGCGTGCCGGTGAGGGCAACGGCGGTGGCGCCGGCCTCGCGCTGGGCGTCGGCGCTGGCCGGGCCGGACTGCACACCGACGACGACCATGGCGGCGGAGGCGATCAGGGCGGCGGCACGGGCGGTGGTGACGGCGGTGCGGCGGGGCGAGGACTGCTGGCGGATCACGCGGGCTCCTTCGCTGAAACACGTGGGGGTGCTGTGGGGGGGGGTGGCTGTGTGATGCGGATGCGAGCGTGCCAGCGAAGCCGCCTGTTTGACAGGTCTGCAACAAGAATTTGACCTTCTGTTGTCCGAAGGCCGGTCAGATGTGTCCGATGTGCGGGGAGTCGAGGGGACGAAGGGGGCAGAATCGGGCGCGCGACACGAAGGCCCCCGGACCGCGGTCCGGGGGCCTTCGTCGTCTATTGGCTGCTTTGTCCGTCAGGCGGAGCGCTTGCGGGGCGTCCGTTTCGCCGGGGTCTTCTTCGCCGGTTCCGCCTCGGCGGCCGCGGATCTTGCGGTCTTCTTCGCCGTACTCGCCGAACTCGCCTTTTTCGCCGCCTTCTTGGCCGCCGGCGCCTTCTTCGGCGCCGCCCTCGGCTTCAGCTCCGTCACCTCGGCCACCTCCCCCCGCGCCTCCTTCGCCGCCCGCACACTGCTCTCCAGCGCCGCCATCAGGTCGATGACCTGTCCCCCGCCCCCGCGCTCGCCCGACTCCGGCGCCGCCACCGCCGCGCCGCCCTCCGCCTTGGCCGCGATCATCTCCTCCACGGCCTCGCGGTAGTCGTCGTGCAGACTGCTGATGTCGACCTCGCCGAGCGTCGCCATCAGCGCGTCCGCCAGGTCGAGTTCGGCCTCCCGCACCGTCACCGCCGTCTGCGGGGCCACCCCCTCCGGCGCCCTGATCTCGTCCGGCCACAGCAGCCCGTGCATCGCGATCACGTCGTCCACCACCCGCAGCATGCCGAGCCGCTCCCGGCCCCGCAGCGCGAACTTCGCCACCGCCACCTTGTCGCTCCGCTTCAGCGCCTCACGGAGAAGGGTGTACGGCTTCGCCGCGGGCACCCCGTTCGCCGAGAGGTAGTACGCCGCGTCCATCTGGAGGGGGTCGATGTCCGCCGCCGGGACGAACGCCACGATCTCGATCGTCTTCGCCGTCGGGAGCGGCAGCGCGGCCAGGTCCTCGTCGGTGATCGGGATCATGACCCCGTCGGCCTCCTCGTACGCCTTGCCGATCTCCGCCGCCGGGACCTCCTCGCCGTCGAGCTCGCACACCTTCTTGTAGCGGACCCGTCCGCCGTCCTCGATGTGGATCTGGCGGAACGAGACGGAGTGGCTCTCGGTGGCGTTCACCAGCTTGATCGGGATGCTGACCAGGCCGAAGGAAATGGCACCGTTCCAGATGGATCGCACGTTCTGCTCCTTTATGGAGACTTCTCCCGTAAACGTGGGATTCTCATCGTATGACGCCCATCACGGAGGTGGAGGGACGGCGCCTCACGCTCAGTAACCTCGACAAGGTGCTCCACCCGGCCACCGGGACCACCAAGGGCGAGCTGCTGCACTACTACGCGACGGTCGGGCCCGTCATCCTGCCGCATCTGCGCGATCGGCCCGTCTCCTTCCTGCGCTATCCCGACGGTCCCGGCGGACAGCTCTTCTTCACCAAGAACCCGCCCCCCGGCACACCCGCCTGGGTGACGACCACCCCCGTGCCCCGCTCCGACGCGCCCCGTGCCCGCCAGGTCGTCGTCGACGGCCTCGCCCCGCTGGTCTGGGCCGCGAACCTCGTCGTCGAGTTCCACACCCCCCAGTGGCGGGCCGCCTCCCCCGGCGTCGCCGACCGGCTCGTGCTCGATCTCGACCCCGGGGCGCCCGCGACCGTCGTGGAGTGCTGCCGGGTCGCCCTCCACCTGCGCGAACGGCTCGCCGCCGACGGTCTCGAAGCCTTCGCCAAGACCTCCGGCTCGAAGGGCCTGCACCTCCTCGTGCCGATCGTCCCCACGCCGTCCGAGCGCGTCTCGGCGTACGCGAAGCAGCTCGCCGTCGCGGCGGAGGCGGAACTTCCGCGGCTCGTCGTGCACCGCATGGCACGGGCCCTGCGGCCCGGCAAGGTCTTCGTCGACCACAGCCAGAACGCCGCCGCCAAGACCACCGCCACGCCCTACACCCTGCGGGCCCGCACCCTGCCGACCGCCTCCGCTCCCGTCACGTGGGAGGAGGTCGCGGCGTGCGCGGAGACGCCGGTACCGGATTCCGGCGCGCTCGTGTTTTCCATGGGCGACATCGCGCCACGTCTGGAGCTGTACGGGGAGCTCCTGGAGCCCCTTTTCGACGCCGAACGGGCCGGAGACGTGCCATGAGGGCGCCGGGAGCGAGTCATGAGCACCGGAGGCGGGGCCGTGAGCACCGGAGGCGGGCCGTGAGCGTCGGGGGCGCGCCGTGAGCATCGCGCTCCTCCCTCCCGTCGACGTCATGCGGCCCCGCTCCGTCGACGAGATCCCGCGGCAGGGCGACACGCCCGCCCTCGCGCTCCAGTACTCCCTGAAGCTCGACGGCTTCCGCGCCCTCGCCTTCGTCCTCGACGGCGGGAAGGTCGTCCTCCAGTCCCGCTCGCGCCGGGACCTCGCCCCGGAGTTCCCCGGGATCGCCGGCCCGCTGGCGGCGCGGCTGCCGCCCGGGACCGTGCTCGACGGAGAGCTGTGCGCCTACCGCGACGGGCGGCTCAGCTTCACCGACCTGCTGCGTTCGCACGATGAGCGGGTACGGGCCGGGGTGCCCGTCTCGTACATCGCCTTCGACCTCCTCGCCGTGCCCGGACGCGACGTGCGCGGGCTGCCGCTCCGCGAGCGGTGGGAGCTGCTCGGGGCCGTCCTGCAGGACGTCGACCCGCCCCTCCAGCGGGTCCTCGCCACCCTCGACGAGGAGACCGCCCGGGGCTGGTTCCGCGATCTGCGGGACGCGGGCGTCGAGGGGATCGTCGCGAAGTCGCTGAGCTCGACCTACCGGGCGGGGTCCACCTGGGCCTGGCGCAAGATCCGGCACGCCGACACGAGCGACGGCCTGCTCCTGGGGCTGATCGGGCCGGTCGAGCGGCCCCGCACCCTCGTCGTCCGGCTCCCGGACGGCCGTACGGTGGCCACCTCGCCGCGGCTGACACCGGCGCAGGCCCGGGAGGTCGGGGAGCTGGTGGGCGGGGAACCAGGGGGCGGGAGGTCAGGGGGCGGGAGGTCGGGGGACGGGAGGTCAGGGGGCGGGAGGTCGGGCGGCGGGAGGTCGGGGGGAGCCGCGCCGGTGGACGCGGACGGGTTTCCGGGTGCGCACTGGCTGGAATCGCCCGTTCCGGTCGAGCTGCGACAGGTCGTCGGGCGGCACGACCGCGTGGCGTTCGTCCGGGTGCGGTCGGACGCCTGACGCGGGACCCGGCGCGGGATGCGGAGCCGCTCCTTCAGTGACGCCCACAGCGACCTTGCCTCGTACAAGTACCGAGAGCAACCGCCCTGCTCCGCCCCGCACATGGCGCAAAGAGAGCGCAACCCGAGGCCCTCTCGCGGGCCCGTGCGGTCGGCCAGGGGTTGATGTCCGTGACGTGGTGCACACTGACTGCTCGGTACTGCTCGCGGGGAAGGCGGCCTGGCAATGCTGACGGGGATCGAGGAGGTCGACTGGGCCTCGCTGGGGCATGCCTACGGCCCCGCGGACGACGTGCCGGCGCTGCTCCGCGGACTCGCCTCCGCCGATCCCGCGGAGCGGGAGTCGGCCCTCGACGGCATGTACGGCGCGGTGCACCACCAGGGGGACGTCTACGACTCGACGCTCGCCTGCATCCCCTTCCTCCTCGAACTCGTCGCGGATCCGGCGGTCCAGGACCGGGGCGGGATCGTCGAGCTGCTCACCAGCATCGGCGGGATCGAGCTGGACGACGACGACGAGCTGGACGAACTGGACGGACTCGGCCCGGACGACGAGGACTTCATCCCGGCCGCCAACTACGCGATGGCCTCGGCCGCCATCGCCGCCGGGGCCGACGTGTTCCTCGGGCTCGTCGGGGACGCCGACATCGAGGTGCGGCTCGCCGCGCCCTACGCCCTCGCCTCGCTGCACCCCGAGCCCGCGCGCGTCCTCACCCTGCTGCGGGAGCGGCTCACCGTCGAGCGGGACACCGAGGTCCGGCTCACCCTCGTGGCCTCCGTCGGCCGGATCGCCCTGCGGCACGCGTCGCTGCGCGCCGAGACCGTCGAGTGGCTGGGCTGGCTCGCCCGCGCGGCCCAGGACCCGGGCGTCCGGCTCGCGGCCCTCGCCCAACTGGCGCGCTGCGCGCCGGCGTCGATCCCGGACGACGTCGTGGGGCGGGTGACGGGACTCCTCGACGACATCCGGGAGGTCGCGGGCGAGGACGAGGACAGGTTCGCGTACGGGTACGGGTACGGAGAAGGGGACGGGGAGAGGCACGGGGACGGGGACGGGCGGGAGTGGGGCGACGGGGAGGGCGGTTCCCGGGTGTTCATCGGGCAGGTACGGGAGCTGCTCGGCGGGCACGCGGGGGGGCGGCCCGCGCCGTGGGCCGAGGAGTTGCTCCGTACGCTCCACTGCGCGCTGGACGACCGCGTCGACGAGCGGATCGAGCTGATCCTCGCGCAGCTGCGCAGCCCCGATCCCTGGCAGCGCTCGGACGCGATCTGGCTGTGCGGCGGGCTGATACGGGTCTGGCGGGGGCAGTACGAGGAGGTCGTCCGGCTCATCGGCGACCAGCTGCACACCCCGGACCCGCGCCTCCGGGAGGCCGCCGCCTCCTTCCTGGAGCGCCTCTTCGACCTGACCGCCCCGGCGACGGACGCGCTGGCGGAGCGGTTGGCCGAGGAGATGGGGGGCCTCGCCCCCGCCGCGGACCCGGGCGACCCGGCCGACCCGGGCGACCCGGCCGACCCGGCCGACCCGGCCGACCTGGCAGTGCCGGGCGACCCGGCCGGTTCCCCCTCGGACGCCCCGGCCACCCCGGCCCCCGCCCTCCCCTCCACCGACCCCACCGGGTCCGCCGGGCACGGCGGCCGCGCCTCCGCCTCCCCCGCCTGCGGCCTCGGGCCCTCCTTCGGGCCCTTGGGGCGGTCGTGGCGGGAGACCGCGCTGCTCGCCCTGGCCCGTGCCGGGGACACACGGGCCGTGCCGCTGCTCGCCCGGCTCCTCGCCGAGGGGCACGAGGTGCGGCGGGAGCTGTTCTACGCCCTGGACGGGCTGGGGCCGGCCGCCTCGGTGCTCGCGCCCCTGCTGCGGGAGCGGCTCGGCGCGGTCGAGCTCGACGAGCGGCTGTACGACCGGGCGCAGCCGCTGCTCTTCGGGCTCGCGGCCGTGCGCGGCAAGCAGGCGCTGCCCGAGGTGCTGCGGGTGCTGCGCGGCGCGCCCGTGCACCGGCGCGACTGGGTGCGGGAGGCGGCCCTGCGGACGCTCGCGGCCTTCGGACCCGCCGCCCGGGACGCGGCACCCGAGCTGCGCGCGCTGCTCGGGGACGACAGCGCCCAGGTCTCCGCGGCCGCCGCGCGGGCGCTGTGGGCGGCCGGGGGCGACGTGACGGAGGTGCTGCCCGCCCTGGCGCGGTGGCTGCGGCCGGACGCGTCCGGGCCCGAGTGGTGTTCCGCCGCCCTGGCCCTGGGCGCCGTCGGCCCCGCGGCCGCGGCCGCGGCGCCGGCGCTGCGGCCGGGACTGGCGTCCCAGGACCTCTGGGTGCGGGTCCGCTGCGCCACCGCGCTCTGGCGGATCGCGGGCGACACCGCGCACACCGTCCCCGTCCTGCTCGCGGCCTGGGAGGAGAACCGCCACGCGCGCGTGGACATCGCGGAGTGCCTGGCCGAGATGGGCCCGGCCGCGGCGGACGCGCAGCTCGTGATCCTGACCGAGCTGACCCGAAGACGGCGCCACAACTCCCGCGAGGGTGGTTCCGGCAGTCACGACATCCACCAGGACGAGAAGCTCCTCACCCTGTGCCGGGCCGCGCTCGCCCGGATGGAGCGGTGGTGACTCCCGACGGACAGCCCGGCGGACAGAGCGGCGAGCAGCCCGGCGGACAGACCGACGGACAGACCGACGGACAGACCGCCGAACAGCTCGACGAATAGCCCGACAAATGGGACGTCACGTTGAATAGGGTTCATACGGTCAACGTCGTCGTCCTTCGAGGAGCCGGGTGAGAGCGCAGCGGGTGCGGCGCGGGGTGGTGCGCGGTGTCGTGCGCGGGGTGGTGCTCGCGGCCGCCTGCGCGCCGCTCGTCGCCGGGTGCGGCAGCGGCGAGGGCGGGCTGCGGAGCGCCGGGGCCACGCCGACGGCCGTCGGGCCCGTACGCCTGTGGCCGGAGCTGCCGCCCGCGACCGACCCGCCGATCGACTACGGCGAGTCCGACACCGAGCGCGTCCCCGGCGTGAAGGTCCCCTACAGCGACGTCCGGCGCGTCGCCCCCGTCGCCGTCGTCCAGGCCGAGGTGCGGGCGCACCCCGGGACGTACTCCGGCGGGGACGGACTGTACGACGAGACCCGCCGCGCGATCGAGGCCTGCGTCACCAAGCCCGCCGCCTGCCCGATCATGCGGCCGTACTACCGCGACCTCACCGGCAACGGCCGCGAAGAGCTCATCGTCGGCATCCGCATGCCCGACCAGCAGGTCGGCATCCGCGTCTACCTCGCCGAGAACGGCGGGCTCACCCGGATCATGTCCACCGTCGACCAGGTCATCAGCGTCGAGCTGGCCGGCCGCGACCTGATCACGCGGGTCGGCTCCGCCGGCATCCCCGGATACGAGTACCGCACCGCCTGGTCCTGGGACGAGACGCAGCACAGCATGCTCCCCACGAGGGACGAGATCGTCCGGGTGAAGCCGCCGCGGCCGGGCGCCTCGACGGTCCCCCCGCCCGTCCTCGTCAGCCCGTCGCCCTCGGCACCCGTGCTCGTCGACCCCTCGGCGCCCCGCGAGCCCGCCGGTTCCGCCGCCCCCGCGGAGCCCGTGCCGTGAGGCCGTCCGAGGGGCCCCGACCACCCCGACGGCCTCAGCGGTCCCGGCGATCCGGTCCGTCACGGCCGCGCCGCGGACCACGGCTGCCCGCCTGGACGGCGACGCTCACCTGGAAGGCCGCCGCCTTCATCGCCGTCATGTGCTGCGCCCTGGCCGCGCTCCTCGGCACCCTCGTCCACGTCTCCGTCACCGCCAAGACCGTCCAGGACGCCCGCGAGAAGGCCCTCACACGTCTCACCGACGTCAGCCGGCTGTATGTCGACGGCGAGCCGCTCCCCCCGTTCGCCGGGATCGACCCGCACGGCCTCCCCGCCTCCCTGCGGGCCCTCGCCGCCAAGGGCGAGCGCGGGACCGTCGTCGCCGACCACGAGGGGCGCCCCACCATGTGGGCGGCCGGCCCCGCCGACGGCCGCGCCCTCGCCGTCCGGGTCGACTACACGCAGAGCGCCGCCACGATCGAGGCCCTCGACCGGTCGATCCTCGGCTCCTCCGCCCTCGCGATCGGGGTCACCCTCCTCGTCGGCGTCTTCGCCGTCACCCGCGTCACCCGCCGCCTCCACCAGACCGCCCGGGTGGCCCGCCGGATCAGCGCCGGCGACCTCGACGCGCGCGTCGACGATCCCCGCACCGCGGACCCCTCACGCCACCAGGACGAGGTCGCCACCGTCTCCGGCGCCCTCGACACCATGGCCTCCTCGCTCCAGCGCAAGCTCCAGTCCGAGCAGCGCTTCACCGCCGACGTCGCCCACGAGCTGCGCACCCCGCTCACCGGGCTCTCGGCCGCCGCCGAACTGCTGCCGGACGGGCGGCCGTCCGAGCTCGTCCAGGACCGGGTGCGGGCGATGCGCGACCTCACCGAGGACCTCCTGGAGATCTCGCGGCTCGACGCCCGCAACGAGGCCGTCGACCTCGCCGAGCACGAACTCGGCCCGCTCGCCGCGCGCGTGGTGCGCGCCTCCGGGACGGAGACCGAGGTGCGGATCGTCCGGGACACCACCGTCGAGACGGACCGGCGGCGCCTGGAGCGGGTCCTCGGCAACCTCGTCGCCAACGCGCACAAGCACGGCGCCCCGCCCGTCGTGGTGACGGTCGACGGACCGGTCGTGACCGTACGGGACCACGGCCCCGGCTATCCCCCGTACCTCCTGGAGTCGGGGCCGCAGCGGTTCCGTACCGAGAGCGGGGGCAAGGGGCACGGGCTCGGGCTGACGATCGCCGTCGGGCAGGCCGAGGTCATCGGCGCCCGGCTGGAGTTCACCGGCGCGGAGGGCGGTGGCGCCGCCGCCGTCCTGCGGCTGCCCGCCCTGGGGGAACCTCCCCCGGAGAGCTGAGCCCTGAGGCCCGAGGCCCGAGGCCCGAGGCCCGAGGCCCGAGGCCCGAGGCCCGAGGCCCGAGGCCCGAGGCCCGAGGCCCGAGGCCTGAGGCCTGAGGCCTGAGGCCTGAGGCCTGAGGCCTGAGACCCGAGAGCCGAGAGCCGCGAGCTGAGGCCTGAAGCTGAGAGCCGAGAGCGAGGCCGCGGGGCTGAGACCCGCGACCCGAGAGCGTGACGGCGCACCGTGACGCAAAAGGGACATACGGCATACCACTTGCTACGTTGCGCTCCATGGCCACCACACCGCGCACGGACGCTCCCCCGCCCGGGGTACGCGTCCCCGGGCGTCGCGGCGTGGAACTCTCGCTCCTCGTCGGCGCAGTCCTCATCTCCGTGTCCGGCTACGCCGCCGTCGGCCTCGCCCGCAGCGGCGCCGTCCCCCCGGACGCCGCCCGCTACGGCGCCGGGCTCGGGCTCCTCGCCCTCGTCGCCCACCTGGCCGTCCGCTTCCGCGCGCCGTACGCCGATCCGCTGCTCCTGCCGATCGCGGTCCTGCTCAACGGCCTCGGCCTGGTCCTGATCTACCGGCTCGACCTGGAGACCCCGAACGACCACGCGGCGGCGACCCAGCTCGTCTGGTCGACGCTCGGCGTCGCGCTCTTCATCGTCGTGGTGCTGCTCCTGCGCGACCACCGCACGCTCCAGCAGTACGCGTACGTCTCCGTCGCCGCCGCGCTCGCCCTGATGATCCTGCCGATCTTCTTCCCCGCCGTGAACGGCGCCAAGATCTGGATCCGGATCGGCGGGCTCTCCTTCCAGCCGGGCGAGTTCGCCAAGATCCTGCTCGCGGTCTTCTTCGCCGCGTACCTCGCCGCCAACCGCAACGCTCTCGCGTACACCGGCCGCCGGATCTGGAAGCTCCAGTTCCCCACCGGGCGGGTGCTCGGGCCGATCGTCGCGATCTGGCTGCTCAGCGTCGGCGTCCTCGTCGTCGAACGCGACCTCGGCACCTCGCTGCTCTTCTTCGGGCTGTTCGTGATCATGCTGTACGTGGCGACCGGCCGCACCGGCTGGATCGCCGTCGGGCTCCTCCTGGCCTCCGCCGGGGCCTTCCTCGTGGGCTCGCTCGAACCGCACGTCCACAGCCGGGTCGCGGACTGGCTCGACCCCTTCGCCTCGATCCGCGCCGGGGACGGCCCCGGGCAGCTCGCCCAGTCGCTCTTCGCGTTCGCGGCCGGCGGCATGCTCGGCACGGGGCTCGGACTCGGACACTCCGTCCTCATCGGCTTCGCCGTGAAGTCCGACTTCATCCTCGCGACCGTCGGCGAGGAGCTCGGACTCGTCGGGCTCACCGCGGTCTTCCTGCTGTACGCGCTCCTCGTCGCCCGCGGCTACCGCGCCGGCCTCTCGCTGCGCGACCCCTTCGGGCGGCTGCTCGCGATCGGGCTCGCGTCGATCGTGGCGCTCCAGGTGTTCGTGATCGCCGGCGGGGTGATGGGGCTGATCCCGCTGACGGGCATGGCCATGCCGTTCCTCGCCCAGGGCGGCTCGTCGGTCGTCACGAACTGGGTGATCGTGGCGCTCCTCATCCGCCTCAGCGACTCGGCGCGGGCACCGCAGCCGGACACGGCGGACACGGGGACGCTGGCGCGGGTGGGCGGGGAGGCGGAGGCGCGGTGAGCCGGGCGGGCGGAGGCACGGTGAAAGGTTCCGGCTGTGCGGGCCCCTGCCCGGACGCTACCCAGGGAGGGGTCGGTTGATCCGGTACATCCGGCGGGCCGCCGCGCTCTGCCTCGTGCTGCTCGTGGCCCTGCTCGTCAACGCCGCCCGGGTCATGGTCCTGGAGGCCGAGGAGCTCGACGACAACCCCGCCAACCGGCGGATCGCCATCGAGCGGTACGCCGAGCCGCGCGGCGAGATCGTCGTCGACGGCAAGCCGGTGACCGGCTCGCGGGACAGCGGACAGCAGCTGCGCTGGGAACGCTCCTACCGGCAGGGCCCGCTGTACGCGCCCGTCACCGGCTACGCCTCCCAGACGTACGGCACCACCCTCGTCGAGAACGCCGAGGACGCCGTCCTCTCCGGCACCGACCCGATGCTCGCGCCGCTCCCCCTCTGGAACGACCTCACCCGCGGCCGCCAGCCCGGCGGCGACGTCCTCACCACCGTCCGCGCCACCATGCAGGAGGCCGCCTACCGCGGCCTCGACGGAAAGCGCGGCGCCGTCGTCGCGGTGGAGCCGTCGAGCGGCCGGATCCTCGCGCTCGTGAGCTCGCCCTCGTACGACCCCGGGGTCCTCTCCGGCACCGGGAAGACGGTCAAGGACGCCTGGACGCGGCTCACCACCTCGCCCAACCAGCCGATGCTGAACCGCGCGCTCCGGCAGACGTACCCGCCCGGCTCCACCTTCAAGATCGTGACGGCGGCGGCCGCCCTGGACGCCGGTGTCGTCCGGGACGTCGACGCGCCGACCGACACCCCCGACCCCTTCGTCCTGCCCGGCACCCGCCAGGTCCTGCCGAACGAGGCCAAGGGCTGCGCGGACGCCTCCCTGTCGTACGCCATCCAGTGGTCCTGCAACACGGTGATGGCCGGGCTCGGCGTGGAGGTCGGGCTGACCGGCATGGTCGACGCGGCCGAACAGTTCGGCTTCAACGACACCGGCCTGCGCGTGCCGTCCTGGGTCGCCAAGTCCAACTTCGACGAGGCCATGAGCCCCGACCAGCTGGCCCTGTCCTCCATCGGCCAGTTCGACACGACGGCGACCCCTCTCCAGATGGCCATGGTCGCGGCGGCCGTCGCCAACCACGGCGAGATCGCCCGCCCGTACCTCGTGGACCGCACCACCACCTCGGGCGGCACGACCGTCGACCGCACCCCCCGGCGCAGCTACCGCCAGGCCATGAACCCGGCCACCGCCCTCCAGCTCCAGCGGCTCATGGTCAAGGCCGTGCAGGAGGGCACCGGCACCAACGCGGCGATCCCCGGCGCCCTCGTCGGCGGCAAGACCGGCACCGCCCAGCACGGCTTCGGCAACACGGGGACCCCGTACGCCTGGTTCATCGCCTGGGCCCAGGCCGCAGACTCCGCCCAGCCGGCCGTCGCCGTCGCCGTCGTCGTGGAGGACGCGGAGGCCTCCCGTACGGACATCAGCGGTGGCGGCAGCGCGGCGCCGATCGCGCGGGACGTGATGCGGGAGGCGCTGAGGCTGGAGGCGGAGGCCCGGAGGTAGCCGGTGCCGGGCCCCTCGGGCTCAGCCCGCGCCCTCCTCGATCGCGCGCTCCACCTCCGCAACCCTTTCCCGCTCCTCCGTCGCGAACCGCTCGCGGTCCAGAGCCTCCGCGATCTCCTCGTCCTGGGTCATCAGCAGGTCGAGGTTGGAGTCGCCGAGGTCGAAGACGCCCATGTCCAGGTACGCCTTCTGGAGCCGCTCGCCCCACAGGCCGATGTCCTTCACGCAGGGCACGATCCGGCTGAACAGCAGCTTCCGGAAGAGGTGCAGGAACTCGCTGCGCTCGCTGAGCTCCTCGGCCTCCTTCCGCGCGATGCCGAAGTTCTCCAGGACCTCGACGCCCCGCAGCCGGTCGCGCATGAGGTAGCAGCCCTCGATGACGAACTCCTCGCGCTCGCGGAGCTCGGCGTCCGTGAGCTGCTTGTAGTAGTCGCGCAGCGCCATCCGGCCGAAGGCCACGTGCCGGGCCTCGTCCTGCATCACGTACGCGAGGATCTGCTTCGGCAGCGGCTTGTCGGTGGTGTCGCGGATCATGCCGAAGGCGGCGAGGGCGAGCCCTTCGATGAGGACCTGCATGCCGAGGTAGGGCATGTCCCAGCGGGAGTCGCGGAGGGTGTCGCCGAGCAGGCTCCGGAGGTCGTCGTTGACCGGGTAGAGCATCCCGACCTTCTCGTGGAGGAAGCGGCCGAAGATCTCCGCGTGCCGGGCCTCGTCCATGGTCTGGGTGGCCGAGTAGAACTTCGCGTCGAGGTCGGGGACGGACTCGACGATGCGGGCGGCGCAGACCATGGCGCCCTGTTCGCCGTGGAGGAACTGGCTGAAGTTCCAGGCCGCGTAGTGGCGGCGCAGCTCGCCCTTGTCCTTCTCGGTCAGCTTCGGCCAGTGGCGGGTGCCGTGGAGGGTGAGGACCTCGTCGGGCGTGCCGAGCGGGTCGTACGGGTCGACGTCGAGGGACCAGTCGACGCGGGTCGCGCCGTCCCACTGCTTGTCCTTGCCCTTCTGGTAGAGGGCGAGGAGGCGTTCCCGGCCGTCGTCGTACTCCCAGGAGAAGCGTGCCGCACCGGTGGCGGGCACCTCCCAGACGGGCTGTGCGGGGGCGTTCACGTACAGGTCGTTCGTCGGCACCGACGACTCCTTCCGTTTCCTTCCGTTCTGCCTACCGTCCGCTCCCCGCAGGCTCACACGTTGGTAGACGGATCGTCAACAAGTCGTACGGGAGTCGTCGACCCTTTAGGGTCGGCACATGACGAGCGCCGCCACACCCGCGTACCGCCGGCTGAGCGTCGAGGAGCGGCGCGAGCAACTGCTCGACTCCGCCCAGGAGCTCTTCGCCCACCGGCCGCCCGAGGACGTCTCGCTCGACGACGTCGCCGAGGCCGCCGGCGTCTCGCGCCCGCTCGTCTACCGGTACTTCCCCGGCGGGAAGCAGCAGTTGTACGAGGCGGCCCTCCGCTCCTCCGCCGACGCGCTCAACCGCTGCTTCACCGAGCCGCCCGCCGGGGCGCCGACCGAGCGGCTCGGGCGGGTCCTCGACCGGTACCTCGCCTTCGTCGACGGGCACGACGCCGGGTTCAGCGCGCTGCTCCGGGGCGGGAGCGTGGCCGAGACGTCCCGGACGAGCGCGATCGTGGACGAGGTGCGGCGGACCGGCGCCGAGCAGATCCAGGTCCACCTGGGGGTCGAGCGGCCGGGGCTGCGGCTCTCCCTGCTGGTCAGGACCTGGATCGCCGCGGTGGAGGCGGCCTCGCTGATCTGGCTCGACGCCGGGAAGCAGCCCCCGGCGGAGGAGCTGCGGGACTGGCTCGTGGACCACCTGCTCGCCCTGCTCGCGGCCACGGCGGGGGACGACGAGGAGACGGCGGGGGTCGTGAAGCGGATGCTGGCGCAGGAGTCGGCCGACGGGGCGGTGGCGCGGCTCGCGCGCAAGGTGGCGCCGATCGTCGGCGAGGCGGCCCACCTGCTGTGACCCCTCCGGCCGGGAGAGACTGGAGGGGTGAAGAGCCAGAACACCCCCTTCCGCGGCGGCCCGCTCGACGGCCGGGTCCTGCCGATCCTCCTCGGCCCGACCGGCCACCCGCCGAAGTGGTACGAGGTCCCGGTCCCGGCCCACGACGGCCGGCCGCCGACCGTGTACGCGTACCGGCGCGAGCCCGCGGGGTACACGAAGCGGCTCGGGCTCCAGCGCGGCTGGGTGTACGAGTACGCCCCCGACGGGCGCGAGCGACGGGAGCTGAAGTGGCCGTGGTCGAAGCCGGGCCCGCGCGGGTCTGGGCCGAAAGAGTGAGCACGCCGAGGGCCGTTCCCTTCATCCGTTAATCGGATGAAATGACACGCCATCATCCCCATGGAGGTGGTGACGTGTCACGAAGGCTGCTGCGGACGGTCTGCACGGGGGCGCTGGCGGCGGTGACCGCCCTGGCGGGGGTGGTCCCGGCGGTGGGAGCGGGCCCGACGGACCCGCCGGTCGCCCCGGACCCGCCGGCCGAGGCCCCGATCGCCTGGGCTGACCCGACGGAGGAGCCGGTGGGGCCGGTGGACCCGGCGGACGCGACGGAGCCGGTGGACCCGGCGGACGCGACAGGACCGGTGGACCCGGCGGACACGACGGGACCGGTGGGGCCGGTGGACGCGACGGGACCCGTGGGGCCGGTGGACGCGACGGGACCCGTGGACCCGGCGGACACGACGGGACCGGTGGGGCCGGTGGATCCGGCCGAGCCGGCGGTGGAGCCCGTGACGCCCGCCGCCCCGCTCCCCGCCGACTCCTATGCCCCGCTCCCCCCGCTCCCCGCCGACGCGGATGCCCCGCCCCTCGACGACGCCTCCGCGCTCCCGCCCCCCGGCGGTGACTCCGTCGCCGCCCTCCTCACCCGCCTCCGCACCCTCTACCAGCAGGCCGAGGAGGCCACCGAGCGGTTCAACGCCGCCGAGGAGGCCCGTACCGCCCAGGCCGCCGACACCCGGAAGGTCACGGCGCGGCTCACCACCGCCCGTACCGAACTGGCCAGGGGCCGGGCGGAGGCCGGGCGGCTCGCACGGGAGCAGTACCAGGGCCGGTCGGACTTCTCGGCGTACCTCCAGGTGCTCTTCGCGAGCGATCCGCAGACCGCCCTCGACCAGGGACGGCTGCTCGCCCGGGCGGCCCGCGACCGGGCCGGTACCGTCGAGCGGCTCACCGCCGCCGAGCGGAAGGCCGACGCGCTCGCGAGCGCGTCCCGGAAGGCCCTCGACCGCCAGCAGACCCTCGCCGCCGCGCAGCGGGTGCGGCGCGACGAGGTGACGGCGAAGCTGCGCGAGGTCGAGAAGCTGCTCGCCTCCCTCTCCGCCGACCAGCTGACCCGGCTCACCGAGCTCGAACGGACGCAGACGGCGGGCGCGCAGCGCGAACTCCTCGACACCGGCGTCCTCGACGGCCGCCGCACCCCGTCCCGGGCGGGCGCCGACGCGCTGCGCTTCGCCGTCGAGCAGATCGGCAAGCCGTACGTGTGGGGGGCCGAGGGCCCGGAGTCGTACGACTGCTCGGGGCTGACGCAGCGGGCCTGGGCGGCGGCCGGGCGGGAGATCCCCCGGACCAGCCAGGAGCAGTGGGCGAGCCTCCCCCGTGTCCCCCTCGCGGAGCTGCGCCCCGGCGACCTGGTCGTCTACTTCGAGGGCGCCACGCACGTCGCCCTCTACCTCGGCGAGGGCCTGGTCGTGCAGGCCCCGCGCCCCGGCGGGAAGGTGAAGGTCTCCCCGATCGCCGCGAACCCGCTCATCGGCGCGGTCCGCCCCGACCCGGGCGCGACGGCGCTGGGGACGTACGCGCCGCCGGAGCTTCCGGCGGAGGCGCGGGAGGGCGGGGACGAGGGGTACGACGCCGGTCGTGAAGAGGTCAGTCCCACAGGGAGATGAGGCCGAGCACCCAGACGTAGACGAAGGCGCCGCCGACGAGGAGGGCGGCCAGGAGGCAGCCGGCGTCCGAGAGCTTGTCGCGCAGCTTCACCGGCTCGTCGTCCTCGGAGGACGCGTCGTCGTCCTCGTACGAGAGGGGCTCGTCCCAGTCGACCGGCCGGCCCGTCTCCTCGGCGCGGGCCGTGCGCAGGGCGGCGAGACGCTCCCCGGCGACGGCCGTGGCCGCGAGCGCCTCGGGCCCGCTCCACTCGAGGGCGCGCATGCGCCGGCCGACGGTCGCGTACCGCGCCTCGAAGGCGGCGGTCTCGGCCGCGTCCCGGTCCTCTTCGAGGTACATCCAGCGGCCTGCCTCGGCCGGTTCCCCGAACAGCCGGTACACCTCGGCGAGCCGGCGCCGCAGGGTCAGGTCCCGGGGGAAGGACGAGACGAGACCGCGCAGCCGCTGGCGCGCCATGGGGACGCGTCCGGCGGCGAGGTCGGCGTCGACACGGGCCAGGGTGTTCGAGAGGGGCATGCGGAGATTCTCGAACACCCCGGCCGATGAATCGATTCTTTTACGGGACCGAGGGCTCGGGCGACGAGGAGGCGGCTGCGGCGCCCGCGACCTCCGCCAGGTACGCCGACGCCTTCTCCGGGTCGGAGAAAACGCCGATCAGCCCTGCACGGGCTCTACCAGCGGGTTTCCGTCAACCGGGGCGCCCGAGCGGGGCCGTGGGCCGTCTGTGGGCCGTCGGAGCTCGAACGGGGCCGCTTCGTAGACGCTTGCGATGGCGCCTCCACACCCTGCGTTGGGCAGCCCACCCAACTTCGGTTCAACCGAGAGCGGTTGGGCCGACCTGCACTAGGGTTCATCTTTAGGCATGCGAAAAGAGCCCGCTGCGCTCCACTCTTGGCCGAGTGCGCACGGACTCTTCAGCTAACTCTTCACGCCCACCAGGAGGTTCACATGAAAGAGCCAACTCAATGCACAGGAGAGTGCATTGGAAAGAATAGTACACCCATGAGAATCCGCACGTCTCCTTCCTGGACGCGCCCCGATTGGATCGGGGCTGGAGCAGCCGTGATCGGCCTCCTGATAGCCCTGGCCACCCTGTACCTGCAGTGGAAGCAGGGTGGTGCCGGGTAGTCACGACCGGCAGCAGCGAACCGAAGTGCCGCTTCCCCAGCCTCTCCTCACCAAGCACACGAGAGGCTGGGGGCACTTGGGCGGGATGACACGAGGTCGTCACACCTCGAAGGCAACCGATTCGTAGACGCTCGCGATGGCGCTCCGGGTGCGCTCCTGACTGCTCGGCATGAGGTGGGCGTAGATCCGGAGCGTCAGGGCCGCGTTGCTGTGCCCAAGGTAGTCACTGACGGCCTTGATGTTCTCTCCTCCGTCCAGGAGGGCGGAGGCGTAGAAGTGCCTCAGCGCGTGCATTCCGTGCTCGCGGGCAGCAGCATGCCGGTCCTCCTTGGTCTCCGGCGGAGCGATGACGGCAGCCGTGACGAGAGCAGGCTTCCACGCCTCCTCGTTCAGCGACGTACGCCAGACGTGGTTGCCGCCCGGGGCCAGGAAGATGAGGCGCCTGGTCACCTTCGGTCCGTCAGCCGTCCTCCAAGGGAGGGTGATCTCCACCGGGGGGTGCTGCTTCATGTGCGCCCGCAGGACATCGGCGACAGGTCCGGGCAGCGGCACATCACGAACCTTCCCGCCCTTGGGGAGGGCGAATACCGGCTTGCTCCTGCTGAGCTTGAGCTGCTGCCCGATGTGCAGCGTCTCGGACTCGAAGTCGATCGCATCCACGGCTACGCCAAGGATCTCCCCCTGTCGCAGTCCGCACCCAGCGCCCAGGTCGACCATGGCGCGGTACCGCTCAGGCATGGCCCGCCTGACCGCGAACACCCTCTCGGCCGTCCAGGGAACGACGCGCTTCGCGTCAATGGCCGGCGGCCGGACGGAACCTGCGGAGAAGGGGTTCCGGCTCAGGTGACCGTCGTCCACGGCCGCGCTGAACGCGGCCCGCACGTTCGCGTAGATGGCCCGCCCGTACGACCCCGTCACGGTCGATTCGAGCACCGCCACCCATTCCCGGATGTGACTCGGCTGGAACGAACCGAGAGGCCGCGAGCCGATGTGAGGGAACGCGTGGAGCTTGAGCTGCGACGTCATGGATTCGAGCGTCCTCGGGTCCACGCCGTGGGACTTGAGCCACTTCTCGGTGAACTGCTGGAACGTGGTCTTGGCCGCCCTCGGGTCCACGTACTGCCCCCGGGACATATCCGCCTCGATCAGGGTGAGCCACTCCTCGGCGAGGCGCTTCTTTCGGTCCGGGAACGACTTCGACTTCTCGGTGCCGTCGGGGCCGATGTAACGGGCGCGGTAGCGGAGGCCGGTGCCGTACCGGTCGGTCTTGATGCGGCGCTCGTTGCCGTCGTCGTCGATCTCAGTCTTGTACCAGCGGTCCTGGACGTGGCCAGCCATGTGGGCTGTTTCCTCTCGGTGGTGGTGTGCCTGTCCTCAGGGAGGGAGGCATGGGGGTGCCGTGGAAGTGGCTGTGGAGGGGGTTCGGGGTGGTCGGGGAGGTTGCCTCCCTGCCTCCCTGGCGGAGGGTTTGAGCAGGTCACCGGCAGGGAGGCGGGTCAGGGAGGCGATTAGGGAGTTCTCCCTGCCTCCCTGACTGGATAGGCTGCGCGCGGTTGTCGTCGTCTAGCGGCCGAGGACTCCGTACGCCGGTTCGCCCGGCTGCGGAACCCCGGGTTCGAATCCCGGGCG
>NZ_JBFADU010000019.1:0-143029 GCF_040641575.1 Streptomyces sp. NPDC020807 | reverse complement strand
ACTAATCTGGCGTTGATTTTTGGCACGCTGTTGAGTTCTCAAGGTGCGGACGCTTCCTTCGTTCCTGTTTCCAGGCCCTCCGGGCGCTTCCTTCGGTATTTCGTGTTTCCAGCTTAGCAGACCCGATTTCCCGTTTCTGCCACCCGCTGGAGCGGGTTTCCGGGGCAGGAATTCACTTTCGTGTTTCCGTTCCCGGCGGGGTCAAACATTACCAGGCTTTCTCGGTCCCTCTGACCACTCCCCCGTCGTGCCGAGGCACACAGAGGTGTAGACCACTGAGGTTAGGATCTGGCTTGATGGTGCTGCCGACCCGCGACTCAAGGCCGCGTTGGGGTCAGGCAGGAGTACGACAGTACATCCCACCGTCAGTAGAGGCAAATCGTTTCGGGGTGGTCCTAGCTCCGCCCAACTGGTACGTCTCGTGCGGAACTAGGACTTCTTATGACTTACGCTTCTGAACAGTACGCCGTCCAGGACAGGTAGTGACGGCGCCACACAATCTCCGCCCCTGGGAGGCTTCCCATGACATCCGTGTCGTCGCCGCTTGCTGGTCGAGCCATCGGTCTCGCCGCAGTCCCCGACCCGGTCTTCTCCGGTGCGATGGTCGGTCCCGGCACCGCCATCGACCCCGTACGTGAGCCCTCGGAGGCGGTGTCGCCCGTTGACGGCGTCGTCGTCTCCATGCACCCGCACGCCTTCGTCGTCGTCGACGCGGAGGGCCACGGTGTGCTCACGCACCTGGGTATCGACACCGTTCAGCTCAACGGCGAGGGCTTCGAGCTCCTCGTGAACAAGGGTGACACCGTGACGCGCGGACAGGCCGTCGTGAAGTGGAACCCGGCCGCGGTCGAGGCCGCGGGCAAGTCCCCCATCTGTCCCATCGTGGCTCTCGAGGCCACCGCTGACTCGCTCTCCGATGTCGTCGACGACGCCGACGTGAAGGCCGGCGACGCGCTCTTCAGCTGGAGCTGAGCCGGTCCGTCCTCGTGACGACCGCGAGTTCGACATTCAACGCGGCGGCCGGGGCCGCCGCTCTATCGGAGACGGGTGAGATGGAGACAACGCTGCGAGGCGTCGGCGTCAGCCACGGTGTGGCGATCGGCGAGGTCCGGCACATGGGCACGGCGGTTCTCGAACCGCCGGCCAAGCAGATTCCGGCCGACGAGGCGGAGCGCGAACAGGGGCGCGCCCGCCAGGCGGTGGAAGCTGTGGCCGCGGACCTGATTGCGCGAGGCAATCTGGCCGGTGGTGAGGCCCAGGCGGTGCTCGAGGCCCAGGCGATGATCGCCCAGGACCCGGAGCTCATCGCCGACGTCGACCGCCGCATCGCGGTCGGCAGCACGGCCGAGCGCGGTATCTACGACGCGTTCTCCCACTACCGGGAACTGCTCGCCGGCGCCGGTGAGTACATGGCCGGGCGCGTCGCCGACCTCGACGACGTGCGGAACCGGATCGTCGCCCGGCTGCTCGGCGTGCCGATGCCGGGTGTGCCGGACAGCGACGAGCCGTACGTGCTCATCGCGCGTGACCTGGCTCCGGCCGACACGGCGCTGCTCGACCCGGCGCTGGTGCTCGGGTTCGTGACCGAGGAGGGCGGGCCGACCAGCCACAGCGCCATCCTGGCGCGGGCGCTCGGGGTGCCGGCGATCGTGGCGCTGCCCGGCGCGGGTGAGCTGGCCGAGGGCACGCTCATCGCGGTGGACGGCTCCACCGGTGAGATCTTCGTGGATCCGAGCGAGGAGAAGCAGGCGGAGCTGACCGAGGCCGCCGCCGCGCGGAAGGCCGCGCTGGCCTCGTCGAGCGGTCCGGGTGCGACCTCGGACGGTCACAAGGTGCCGCTGCTCGCCAACGTCGGTGGTCCCGCCGACGTGCCGGCGGCGGTGGAGGCCGGTGCCGAGGGTGTCGGTCTGTTCCGTACGGAGTTCCTCTTCCTGGACGACAGCAAGCACGCCCCGTCCGAGGAGAAGCAGGTCGAGGCGTACCGCAAGGTGCTGGAGGCCTTCCCCGAGGGCCGTGTCGTCGTGCGGGTACTGGACGCCGGTGCGGACAAGCCGCTCGACTTCCTGACGCCGGCCGACGAGCCGAACCCGGCGCTCGGTGTGCGCGGTCTGCGCACGCTGCTGGACCACCCGGAGGTGCTGCGGACGCAGCTCACGGCGCTGGCGAAGGCGGCCGAGGGGCTGCCGGTGTACCTCGAGGTCATGGCGCCGATGGTGGCCGACCGTACGGACGCGAAGGCCTTCGCCGACGCGTGCCGTGAGGCGGGGCTGCGGGCGAAGTTCGGTGCGATGGTCGAGATCCCCTCGGCCGCGCTGCGGGCGCGCTCGATCCTCCAGGAGGTCGAGTTCCTGTCGCTGGGCACCAACGACCTGGCGCAGTACACCTTCGCCGCCGACCGTCAGGTCGGTGCGGTGTCGCGGCTCCAGGACCCGTGGCAGCCGGCGCTGCTCGACCTGGTGGCGCTGTCCGCCGAGGCGGCCAAGGCCGAGGGCAAGAGCTGTGGTGTGTGCGGCGAGGCCGCTTCGGACCCGCTGCTCGCGTGTGTCCTGACCGGTCTGGGTGTCACCTCCCTGTCGATGGGCGCGGCGTCGATCCCGTACGTGCGGGCGACGCTGGCGAAGTACACGCTGGCCCAGTGCGAGCGGGCCGCGGCCGCGGCGCGTGCGGCGGACACGGCGCACGACGCGCGTGTGGCCGCGCAGGCGGTGCTGTCCGGGGAGTGATCCCGGGCGGACTCTGACGTGGGGAACCGGAGGGGCTTCCCGTCACCTTGGTGGCGGGGAGCCCCTTCGGCGTGTCCGGTCAGTGGTGGGCCGGCCATTCCTCGTCGGGGTCGGGGGCGAGGGGGAATCCCGCGCGGTAGTCGACTCCGGGTTCCGGGGAGAGGGGCTCTCCGGTGCGGGCGTCGGTGCAGTAGGCGGCGAAGACCTCGGCCTCGGTGAGCGGGGTCAGGGTGCCGTCGGTGAGGCGCCAGCCGTGGAGGTGGTCGCGGGCGTCGGGGTGGGTGGTGCGCAGGACGAGGCCGCCGGGGGCGGCGAGGACGAGTCCCGCGGCGAGGACGGCGGTGAACTCGGCGGCGGCCGGACCGTCGGGGCGGTGGGTGCCTTCGGCGTGGAGGACGGCGAGGAGCTGGTCGTCGGCGGCGGGGACGCTGCAGACGAGGTGGTGGGTGCCGGGGCCGGCCGCGGCGAGGAGGCGGGTCAGGAGTCGGCCCGCTCGGGCGAAGGCGGCTTTGCCGAGGTCCTTGCCGCAGGTGGCGCAGTCGCCGGCGGTGGCGAGGACGGTGGTGGCGTACTCCCAGGTGGCGTGGCGGACGGCGGTGTCGACGAGCTCGGGGAGGAGGTCGGCGAGGGGTTGTCCCGTGTAGGTGACGTGGGCGCCTGTGGCGGCGAGGTGGGCGGTGAAGCGGCTGCGGCTGGTGGGGTGGTCGGGGTCGAGGGCGGCTTCGGCGCACCAGGAGGCGTACTCCTCGGGGTCGAAGAGGGTGACGGTGGTGTGTCCGCCCTGGGTGGCGAGGGTTTTGAGGAGGGCCTCGACCTGGTGGAGGTAGGTCGTGTGGTCGTCGAAGGCGAAGGTGCGGTAGCGGCGCATGGCCGCGAAGTCCCGCTCGTCGGCGAGGAGGCCGACGGTGCTGGGGACCTCGCGGCGCAGGGCGCGGCGGAGGTGTGCGGTGGTGGTGCCGGTGCGGGTCATGTCTCCCCCTGAGTGACGCTCCGATCAATGCTCACTCACCGTAACCTTCGCCACTGACAGTGACGGTTCGGGAGGGGTGAGGCGGCGGCGGACCAGGCGGTTCTGGGCGGCGCATGTGGCGGCGAGGGCGATGCCGAGGACGGGCCAGGCCAGGGGGCCGGCGGACATGATGCCGGTCATGAGGAGGGGGCCGGCGAAGCGCTGGCTGGAGTGGGCGAGGCCGTGGACGCCGAGGTAGGTGCCCTGCGCGTCGGCGGGGGCGAGGGCGACGGAGATCTCCCAGGAGGACATCGCGTGGAGGATCTCGGCGAAGGTGAGGGCGACGACCGCGAGGATCAGGCCCGCGATCGCCAGGGTGCGCCCGCCGGCGGCGGAGAGGGCGAGTGCCGCGGTGCCGAGGACCAGGAGACCGGCGAGCGGGGCGAGGAGCCGTCGGGCGGCCGTGGTGGTGGCGGCGAAGCGGGAGAGCGGGACCTGGAAGAGGACGACGAGGACGGTGTTCAGGACCATCAGGAGCGGGGCGACGCCGACGGGGGCGTCGGTCGCGTGGACGATCCAGAGGGGGACGGCGACCTGGAGGATCGTGTCGTCGAGGAAGAGCGCGGCGTCGGTGGCCGTGTAGGCGAGGAAGCTCCGGTCGCGCCAGGGGCTGCGGGTGGGGGGCGCGGCCGGGCGCGCGGGGTCCGCGGAGGAGGCGACCACGTGGGACGGGCGGGGCGGTTCGGCGCAGGTGGAGGTGAGGGCGGCGATCACCAGGTAGGTGAGGACGTTGCACAGGAGGAGCAGTCCGTACGCCCGGGTGCTTCCGGTGGCGAGTGCGGCGGCGGCGCCGAGGCCGCCGATGGACCAGCCGATGTTGACGGTGGTGCGCTGGATGGCCTGGTAGCGGGCGCGGTCGGGGCCGGCGAGGCGGGCCGCGTACAGCTTGATGAGGACGCTGCCCGCGCGGTCGGGGAGGGCGCCGAGGGCCGAGTACACGGTGAGGAGGAACAGGTTGTCGGTGGTGAGCAGCGCCAGGAGGGCGATGCCGCGCATGAGCTGGGCGGCGACGATCACGCGGACGAGGGGGAAGCGGTCCGCGAGGCGGCCGGCGAGCGGGGCTCCGATGATGCCGACGCCGCCGGAGACGGTCATGAGGAGGCCGACCTGGCCGAGGCCGAGGCCGGCGACGTAGGTGAAGTACAGGACGGCGCAGCCGGCCCAGAGGCCGGTACCGGTCTTGTCGATGATGCTCACGAGGAGCATGCGCCGGCCGTCGCGGCCCCCGGGTATGCGGCTGAGGACGGTTTCGAGCCGGGGAGTCCTGTGACTCATCGGTGTGTTCCCCCTTGACTGGATTATTGTGTTGGTACATAATCTTGAACGTGGCAACACAATATGCGATTCAGGGAACGACGTCCAAGGGAATTGCCGCGTCCGTCGAACGCGGCGTGGCCGAGGGGGAGCTCGCGCCGGGCGACGCGCTGCCTCCCGTGCGACGGCTCGCGGACGAGCTCGGCGTCAGCCCGGGCACCGTGGCGACGGCGTACAAGGAACTGCGGCAGCGAGGGCTCGTGGTCACGCGCGGCCGGGGCGGGACCGTGGTCGCCGAGGCGCCGTCGGTCGCCTCGCGGCGCCCGCCGTCCGTTCCGCCGGGTCTCGTGGACCTGGCCAGCGGCCTGCCCGACCCCGCCTTCCTGCCGGTGCTGCGGCCCCCGGCCGAGTGGCGGCCCGTGTACGGGTCCCATCGCGCGGCCCCCCGGATCGAGGCCCTGGAGGACCTGACGCGCGCCTGGTTCGCGCGGGACGGCGTACCGACGGATCAGGTGACGTTCGCGTACGGCGCGCTCGACTGCATCGCCCGGCTCCTCTCGGTGGAACTGCGGCCGGGGGACGCGGTGGCCGTGGAGGATCCGGGTTTCCACCATCTCCTCGACCTGGTGCCCGCCCTGGGGTTCCGGATCGTGCCGGTGGCGGTGGACGCGGAGGGGATCACGCCGCACGCGCTGGGCGCGGCGCTGCGGGCCGGGGTGCGCGCGGTCGTGTGCAGTCCGCGCGCCCAGTGCCCCACCGGGGCGTCCTTCTCCCCGGCGCGGCGGGACGAGCTGGCGGCGCTGCTGCGGGAGTTCCCCGAGGTGCTCGTCATAGAGGACGACTACAACGTGGGGCTCGCCGCTCCGGCCTCCCCCACCCTGGGTGCGGCCGGGCTCGAACGCTGGGCGCAGGTGCGGACGGTGTCCAAGCGGCTCGGGGTCGACCTGCGCTGGGCGGGCGTGTGCGGTGACCCGGTGACGCTCGCCCGGCACGACGGCCGGATGCTCATGACCTCCGGCTGGGTCAGCCACGTCCTGCAGGAGACGCTCGTGTCGCTGCTGTCCGACCCGTCGGTCGCGCGGCTCGTCGCGGACGGCGAGACGGCGTACACGGAGCGGCGTACGGCCCTGATCGACGCGCTGGGCTCGCACGGGATCGGGGCCGTCGGGGCGAGCGGCATGAACGTGTGGGTGCCCGTGCGGGACGAGTCCGCCGTGGTGAACGGGCTGCGGACGCGGGGCTGGTGGGTCGCCGCGGGGGCGCGGTTCCGGATCTCCGCTCCCCCGGCCGTACGGATCACGGTGACGACGCTCCTACCGGCGGACGCGGTGCGGCTCGCCGCGGACTTCGCGGGTGTGCTCGGCGACTCCCAGGCGATGTACGGGGGGTGACGGACGATCGGTTCCCGGTGTGTCCCAGGTCACGGGAACTCCGACGGCTCCGCGCCCAGTGCCTTGTGTGCGATCACCGATGAGAGAACGTTTCCGCGCCGGGGACCCGACGGCGCTTGGCGAGGCGTACGACGAACACGCGAGGGTCCTGTTCCACTACGCGTTCCGGGTCTGCGGCGACCGGGCGGCGGCGGAGGACGTCGTGTCCGCCACCTTCCTGGAGGCCTGGAGCTGCCGGGGCAAGGTGCACGCCGACGGCGGGAGCCTGCGGCCCTGGCTGCTCGGCATCGCGACCAACGTCATGCGCGGGGCCGCGCGTGAGGCCCGGCGCAGGGACGCGGCGCTCGCCCGGCTCCCCGAGCGGGGGGTCCTTCCCGACTTCGCCGACGAGGTCCTCGCCCGGATGACGGACGGGGAGCAGGTACGGGCCGCCCGCGCCGCCCTGGCGAAGCTGCGGCGCCGAGAGCGCGAGGTCTTCACGCTCGTGGTGTGGGCCGGGCTCGACTACGCGGCGGCCGGCGAGGCGCTGGGCATCCCGGTCGGGACCGTGCGGTCCCGGCTGTCGCGGGCCCGTGAGCGGCTCCGGAAGCTCGCCGACGCGGAGCTGCGGGCGCTGCGGCGCCGTGGGCGGAGTGGCCGGGTGGTCTCCCGGGGCGACGGGCCCCCGGGCTGCGGCACCGTGGCGGTCGCGTCCTCTACCGCCGCCCTCCCCGTCGCGGCCTCCGGACCCCCGCCCGCTCCGGTCGCGCCTTCGGACGCCGGTGCGCCGGCCGTGTCCCCTTCCCTCGTTCCTTCGACCCACCCGGAGCGTCAGGCATGAACACCCCCCTTCCGCGCGACTCCCGCTCCGCCACGGACGACCCGCTGGTCGGCGAACTGGTGGGACTGCTCCCGCCGCCGCCCGTTCCGGCGCTCGCACCCGAGGCGGAACACGCCCTCAGGAACCGGGTGCTCCGGGAGGCCCTGGCCGACTCCCCCGCCACGCACGCGCGTGGCGGCCGTTCCCGGCGCCCCCTTCCGCGCTTCGCCTGGGTCGCCGCGCCCCTGACCGCCTGTGCCGTCGTGGCCGGTGCCGTCGTCCTCGCGCCGGCCGACGCGCCCTCGGGGTCGCCGGCGGGGCCCCCGGCCCGCGTCGTCGCCGACGGGGCCGGGCAGGTCCTCTCGCGGGCCGCGCTCGCCGCCGCGTCGGCGCCCGCGCCGGACGCCCGCCCCGAGCAGTTCGTGTACGTGAAGAGCCTGGTGGCCTACGCCGGGCGCGGCGCCGACGGAGGTGCCGCCGCGCTCGCCCCCGTACACCAGCGGGAGGTGTGGCTGTCCGCCGACGGGAGCCGGGCGGGGCTGCTGCGGGAGGACGGCGTCGGCGAATCGGAGCTGTCGCCGCGGCTGCCCGTCTACGAGCTCGACCACCCGGGGGCGACGCCCCGGGCCACCACCCTGGACGCGGATCCGCCCTCCGTCACGAACCCGACGCACGCGTACGTGGCGACGCTTCCGACCGATCCGGGGACGCTCCTGACGCTGATCCGCGAGCAGACGCGGCAGGACGGGGGCGATGCCGACCAGCGGGCGTTCCGGGCGATCGGGACGCTGCTCGCCGAGACCTGGGCGCCGCCGAAGGTCACGGCCGCGCTGTACGAGGCCGCCGCGCGGATCCCCGGGGTCGCCGTGCTCCCGTCCGCGAAGGACGCGGCGGGGCGGGAGGGCGTCGCGGTCGCCCGTACCGCCGGCGGGGAACAGACGCAGTGGATCTTCGACCGTACGACGTGGGCGTTCCTCGGCGAGCGGACCGTGCTCACGGAGACCACGGCCGCCGGGGTGAAGGGGACCGTGCTGGGGGTGTCCGCCGTTCTCGCGAAGGGCGCCGCCGGACGGGCGGGCGAGGTGCCCGCCTCCTGAGCACGCGCGCGTACGGCACGAGGCCGGTCCCGTGGGGGGCCGGCCTCGTGCCGTACGGGATGGGAGCGGATCAGGGCCTGCGGGTGGCGGCGAGGGTCTCGTAGAAGCGCAGGAGACCGAGGTCGTCGACCGAGCCGAGGTTGACCGCCTTCGCCAGGGGGGTGCCCTGGAGGAGGCGCTTGACCGGGACCTCGATGCGCTTGCCCGTGAGGGTGTGGGGGATGCCGGGCACCTCGATGATGTCGTCCGGGACGTGACGCGGGGAGAGCTCGGTGCGGATGGTCCGCTTGATGCGGCCGACGAGCTCGTCGTCGAGGGCGGCGCCGTCGACGAGGTGGACGAAGAGCGGCATCCAGTACCCGCCGTCGGCCTCTTCCAGACCGATCACCAGGGACTCGCGGATCTCCGGGAGGCGTTCGACGGCCTCGTAGATGTCGGCGCTGCCCATGCGGACGCCCTGGCGGTTCAGGGTGGAGTCGGAGCGGCCGTGGATGACGACCGAGCCGTGCTCGGTGATCGTGATCCAGTCGCCGTGGCGCCAGACGCCCGGGTACATCTCGAAGTAGCTGTCGCGGTAGCGGCTGCCGTCGGGGTCGTTCCAGAAGTGGATCGGCATGGACGGCATGGGGTTGGTGACGACGAGCTCGCCGACCTCGCCGACGAGCGCCTTGCCGGAGGGGTCCCAGGACTGGAGGTCGGTACCGAGGCCGGCCGCCTGCAGCTCGCCGATGTGGACGGGGAGCGTGGGGACGGCGCCCGCGAAGCAGGAGCACACGTCCGTGCCGCCGCTGACCGAGGCGATCCACAGGTTCTCGCGGACCTCGTCGTGGAGCCAGCGGAAGCCGTCGGGGGGCAGCGGGGAGCCCGTGGTGGCGACGCACTTCACGGCCGACAGGTCGAAGTCCCTGCCGGGGTGCACGTCGGCCTTCGCGCAGGCCATCACGTAGGCGGCTGAGGTGCCGTACAGGGTGGCGCCGGTGCGCTCGGCGACGCGCCACTGGGCCGCGGTGTCGGGGTAGCCGGGGCTGCCGTCGTACAGGACGACGGTCGTGCCGGTGAGGAGGCCGGAGACGAGGAAGTTCCACATCATCCAGCCGGTGGACGTGAACCAGAAGAACACGTCGTCGGGGCCGAGGTCGCAGTGCAGGCCCAGCTGCTTGACGTGCTCGACGAGGATGCCGCCCTGGGACTGGACGATCGCCTTGGGCAGGCCGGTGGTGCCGGAGGAGTACAGGACCCACAGCGGGTGCGAGAAGGGGACCTGCTCGTAGACCGGCTCGACGTCGGCGGCGACCAGGTCGTCCCAGGCGAGGGTGCCCTCGGGGGCCGGGGTGCCGAGGAGCGGGACGTGGACGACGGCGCGGAGCGTGGGCAGTTCGGCGCGGAGCTCGGCGACGGTCTCGCGCCGGTCGTGCTCCTTCCCGCCGTAGCGGTAGCCGTCGACGGTGAAGAGGACGACCGGCTCGACCTGCTGGAAGCGGTCGAGGACGGAGCGGGCGCCGAAGTCCGGGGCGCAGGAGGTCCAGACGCCGCCGACGGCGGCGGTGGCGAGGAGGGCCACGACGGACTGCGGGACGTTCGGGAGGTAGCCGCTGACGCGGTCGCCGGGGCGTACGCCGAGGGCGCGCAGTTCGGCCGCGAGCGAGCCGACCTGGCGGCGGAGCTCGCCCCAGGTGGTCGGCGTGGGCTCCTGCGTCTCGTCCACGTGGAGCAGCGCGGTGGCGTCGGGGCGCTCGTCGGCGGCGCGCAGGGCGTGCTCGGCGTAGTTGAGGGTGGCGCCGGGGAACCAGTCGGCGCCGGGCATCGAGCGGTCGCCGAGGACGCGCTCGTACGGGGTGGAGAAGCGCACGTCGAACCACTCGACGACGGCCTTCCAGAAGGACTCGAGCTCCTCGACCGACCAGCGGTGGAGTGCCGGGTATCCGCCCTCGGCGGGCGCGCCGTGGTGTGCGGCAGCCCAGGCCTGGAAGCGGGTGACCGCGGCGTCGGCGATGCGCTGCTCGTCCGGCTGCCAGAGCGGCTCGGTCTGCGCTGATGTCATGGGCGTGCTCCCTGGCTGTACGCGGGGTCGGCGTGTGTCGCGCGCACGGGCTGGGGTGTGCGCGTGACGCGGCTGACAGGACGATGCCATGTGATCGTCTTTCGCACCAGGTCTGCCCACCCATGGTCCGGTACATGAACATGTGCTCCCACCACGGGTGAACGGCCGTTGAACGGAGCTCGCATCGCCCCTGGTGGGTGGCAGGGTGATCGTCATGGACGGTCGGGAACTGGTGGGTTCGATCAAGGTCTTCGGTTCGGTGCGGGGGTTGCGGACGGTACGGGCGGCGTGGCGGCGGAGACGCACGGACGCGTGGGGGCTGCCGCCGCGCGGGGCGGAGCGGGCTCGCGTGCCCGGGCCCGCGTCGGGGGCGGAGCCGCTGCCGGGCGGCGGGATCGTGCGGTTCGCGCGCTCCTCGCTGCGGATCACGGTGTCGGTGGGCGGCGCGGTGTTCTGGGGGTGGGACGGGGCCGGGCCGCTGCCGTCCTACGCGCTGGCGGGCGAGGCGCCGGAGGCGGATCCGCGGGCTTCCCTGGAGCCGGACACCGACGGCGGGTGGCGGATCGTCGCGGAGCGGGTGACGGTGGCGGTCTCCCGGCACGGGGCGGTGGAGGTACGGACGCCGGGCGGGGTGATGCTGCGGCGGGACCTGCCGCCCCGCTGGTGGGATCCGGTGGGTTCCGACGCCGGCGGGCCGGAGGGTGCTTCCGGCTCGCGGTGGGTGCAGCGGAGCGAGGTCCCGGCGGACGCGCGGTTCTTCGGGCTCGGCGGGCGGGCGGCCGGGCCCCGGCTGCGGGACGGCTCGTACCGGCTGTGGAACACGGACCCCAAGGGCGGCTTCGTCCCTGGGGACGATCCCCTGTACCTGACGATGCCGGTGCAGTTCGTCGTCTCGGACGCCGGGACGCACCTCGCGTTCCACGACAACGCGTGGGACGGGCGGGTCACGCTCGCGGAGGGCGAGGAGGGCGCCGGCTCCGGGCACGACCGGCCGGGCACCAGCGAGGTCCGGTTGGACGGCGGGCCGCTGCGCTGCTGGGTGGTGGTCGGCACCCCCGCGCGCGTGCTGCACGGCTGGGCCGCGCTCACGGGCGCGCCCGCGCTGCCGCCGTCCTGGGCGCTCGGGCCGCAGCACGCGCGGTGGGGCTTCGGCAGCGCGCGGGAGGTGCGGCGGGTCGTCGCCGGGTACCGCGAACGGGGCCTGCAGCTGTCCGCCGTGCACCTCGACATCGACCACTACGACGGGCACCGGGTGTTCACCGTGGACCAGGAGCGGTTCCCCGATCTGCCGGGACTCGCGGAGGAGCTGCGGGAGCAGGGCGTGCGGCTCGTGTCGATCGTGGATCCGGCGGTCAAGGCGGAGCCGGGGAACGCCGTGTACGAGGCGGGGCGGGCGGTCGGCGCGTCGGGGGCGTTCGTCAGGGACGGGCGGGGGCGGGAGGTCGTCGGCGAGGTGTGGCCGGGGCCGTGCGTGTACCCGGACTTCACCGATCCGGCGGTACGGGAGTGGTGGGGCGGGCTGTACGAGGAGCGGCTCCGGCAGGGCTTCGCCGGGGTGTGGCACGACATGAACGAGCCGGTGTCCTTCGCTCCCTTCGGCGATCCGACGCTGCCGCGCTCGGCGCGCCACGCGCTGGACGGGCGCGGCGGCGACCACCGGGAGGCGCACAACGTGTACGGCCTGACCATGGCCCGCGCCGGGTACGAGGGGCTGCGCCGGCTGCGGCCGGACGAGCGGCCGTTCCTCTTCTCGCGGTCGGGCTGGGCGGGGATGCAGCGGTACGGGGGGACGTGGTCCGGCGACGTGTCGACCGGGTGGCCGGGGCTGCGGGCCTCGCTCGCGCTGGTCCTGGGGCTCGGGCTGTGCGGTGTGCCGTACTCGGGGCCGGACGTGGGCGGCTTCGACGGGTTCCCGTCACCCGAGCTGTACCTGCGCTGGTACCAGCTGGGGGCGTGGCTGCCGCTCTTCCGCACGCACGCGGCGATCGACGCGGGGCGGCGCGAGCCCTGGGAGTTCGGGCCCGAAATCCTGGAGCACGCGCGCGTGGCGCTCGCCGAACGGGAACGCCTGCGGCCGTACTTCGAGACGCTGGCGCGGCTCGCCCGGATGACGGGCGCGCCGTACGTCCGGCCCGTGTGGTGGGGGACGCCGGAGGACCGCGCGCTGCGGGACTGCGAGGACGCGTTCCTGCTGGGCGACGCGCTCCTCGTGGCGCCGGTGCTCACGCGGGGCGCGGACCGGAGGGCGGTACGGCTGCCGCGGGGGCGCTGGTACGACACGGCGACGGGTGCGGCGTACGAGGGGCCCGGTCAGGTCCTGCTCGACGCGCCGCTGTCGCGGGTGCCGGTCCTCGCGCGCGCGGGCGCGGTGCTTCCGGTGCGCGGCGAGGACGGCGCCCTGGCCCTGGAGGTGTGGGCGCCGGCGGCGGGACGGACGGGTGGCGGGCTCGTCGTGCGGGACACCGGGGACGGTTGGGAGCCGGCCGAGATCGAGCGGTACCAGTCGCGGCTGGTGGACGGCCGGGTGGTGGTGCAGCGGGTGACGGACCAGGGGGTCGGGGAGCCGGAGGTGCGGGTGCGGGTGCGGGGGGTGTGAGGGGGGAGGCCGTGGTCGGGGAGGCGGCGGCCGGGGAGGCGGCGGCCGGGGAGGCGGCGGCCGGGGAGGCCGTGGCGCAGGTGCGGGCGCTGAAGGGGATGAACGAAGGAGGCCGTGGCGGGGCGCCGGCCGGGACGGCGCCGGCGTCGCGAGCCGGGCGGGTTTCCGGCCCGGGCCCAGGGGGTGTCTTGCCGATCAGGCCGGATCAGGGAGCGGTGTCCGGTGCGGTGCATCGCAAGGCGCCGGAGCGTCCTCGTAGCGGAGCCATGGGGACGTTTCGGCAACGCGGCGAGGTGCCGTGCCGGACACCGCGAGCCCGGCCTGATCGGCAAGACACCCCCTAGACTGCTGGGTCCCGACACGATCGGAGGTCGTCCCCGTGGTCCCGATACGGGCGCTCGCCGCCGTCCCGCTCGCCGTGGTCCCCCTCGCGGTGGTGACGCTCGCGCTCTCCGGCTGCTCCCTCGCGTGGAGCTGCACCGACACGACGGCGAAGCGCGGGAAGGCCGGGACGAGCGTGCAGGTCGAGAACACGTCCGGACGGCCCGTCGGCGTCACCGCCGAGGTCGTCGGCTGGCGGCTTGATCCTCACCCGCAGGTGCCGTCCGAGGGTGACAAGGTCCGCTTCCAGTACCGCTTCAGGGGCGCCGACGAGTGGTCCGACTCCGCGGTGGAGGCCTGCGCCGTCGACGGCGAGCGCCGGGTGCTGGGCTGCATGACGGTGCATTCCTCCACGGCGTGGCCGAGGCCGGACGGTGACCGCACGGGCGACGACTGGCTTTCCGTGCAGCGGCCGGAGCGGGTCGCCGCGGTGCTGCTGATTCCGAACGACCAGTCCTACCGGGGGCGGAGCTGCGAGGCGGACGTCAAGGACGGCGGCGGGACCCATCCGCCGGAGCCGGCCGGGATGGGCGACCGGCTGTAGGCGGCGGTCAGCCGTAGGTGCCCGCGAACCACGCGCGCACCGCTTCGGTGTGGAGCGGGAAGGCCAGCTCCTCGGCCGCGTAGACCACGTGGTGGCCCTCGGTCTCGTCCGTCGGCACGGACGGGGGGAGGCTGTCGGCGGGTCGCGGCGGGAGCAGGCCGAAGACGAGGAGGTGGCCCGCCGGGGAGCTCATCGCGTCGGCCAGGCGGACGTCGGACGCCGGGGCCTCGATGCCGGTCTCCTCGCGCAGTTCGCGGACGACGGCGGCACGCCAGTCCTCGGCGTGGTCGACGAAGCCGCCGGGCAGGGCGATCCCGCCTCGGTGCGGTGCGACGGCACGGGTGATGACGAGGAGACCGGTCCGTCCGTCGGCCGCCGAGACCGGGAGGAGGGCCACGGCGACGGGAAGCGGGTTGCGGTAGGCGGTGTGGCCGCAGGCGGGGCAGGTGCGGGGCCATCCGGCCCCGGGGGCGTGGGGTGCTCCGCAGGCCGAACAGTGGGAATCGGGGGTCGAGTTCACGCGGCCGACGGTATGCCATCGGCCTTTCCCGGCGCTGCCGGAACTGATAGACGGTGCCCATGACAGGACTTGCTTCCGCTCTCCGTACGCTCGCCGTCGTCGCCCCGCTGCTCGGCGCCTCGTTGTTCGGCGCCGCTCCCCCGGCCGCCGCCGCGCCGGAGCCCAAGGCGCCACGGGAGTTCGTGGCGCTGAGCTCGGTGGACCGGACCGTGCTCCAGGAGATGCGGTACGCCACCCCGCACAACTTCGTGGGCGAGCCGGTCGACGGCTACCGGCAGCCGCTCTGCCTCCTGACCCGGCCGGCGGCCGAGGCACTGCACCGCGCGCAGGTGCGGCTCCTGGCGCGGGGGTACACGCTCAAGGTGTACGACTGCTACCGGCCGCAGCGGGCCGTCGACCACTTCGTGCGGTGGGCGAAGGACCTGGAGGACGAGCGGATGAAGGGGGAGTTCTATCCGCTCGTCGACAAGTCGAGGCTGTTCGCGGACGGGTACATCGCGGAGAAGTCGGGGCACAGTCGCGGGTCGACCCTCGACGTGACGATCGTGCGGCTTCCGGCGGCGTCCACGCGCGCGTACGTGCCGGGCGAGGAGCTCGTGGAGTGCTACGCGCCCCAGGAGGAGCGGTTTCCGGACAACTCCGTCGACATGGGGACCGGGTACGACTGCTTCGACACGCTCTCGCACACCGACGACCCGCGGATCCAGGGAGCGCAGCGGGCCAACCGGCAGCTCCTGAAGGACGCGCTCGCCGAGCAGGGGTTCGTGAACCTGCCCGAGGAGTGGTGGCACTTCACGTGCAAGCCGGAGCCGTTCCCCGGCACGTTCTTCGACTTCCCGGTGGAGCGGAGGGCGGTGGCCGGGCACTGAGCCTTCGCCCGCCGGGCCTTCTCACCGGCGGTTGCCCCGTGCCACACTCCTGACGATTCGTCAGATAACTGGGGAGGCTTCGTGGCACGGACACGCAGACCGGTGGTGGCCCGGTGGTTCACCGACGACCCGGTGCCGGAGGCGGGGTTCCGGCTGCTCGGAACCCGGTGCACGGCCTGCTCCTCGGTCTTCTTCCCGCGCGAGGACGACTGGTGCCGCAACCCGGGCTGCCCGGGCGGCGGCGAGCTGGCCGAGGTCCCGCTGTCGCCGCGCGGCCGGATCTGGTCGTACACCGACGGCCGCTACCGCCCGCCCGCCCCGTACGTCTCCGACCCGGACGCGCCCTGGGAGCCGTACACGCTCGTCGCGGTGGAGCTCGCGGAGGAGGCGATGGTGGTGCTCGGGCAGGCGGCGCCGGGAGTGCGGCCGGCGGACCTCGCCGTCGGGATGGAGGTCGAGGTCGTGCCGGGCGTGCTCAACGAGGACGAGGCGCACACCTGGACCACGTGGAACTGGCGGCCCGTCACGGGGGAGACGGACCGGGGGGAGCGGTCGTGAACGACATCGCCGTCCTGGGTGCAGGAATGCACCCGTGGGGCAAGTGGGGTCGGAGTTTCGTCGGTTACGGCGCCGCCGCCGCCCGCGCCGCGCTCGCCGACGCCGGGATCGACTGGAAGGACGTCGGCTCGATCGTCGGCGCGAACACCATGCGGTGCGGCTACCCGGGGTACGTGGCCGGGGCCACCTTCGCGAAGGCGCTCGGCTGGCAGGGGGCGCGGATCACCAGTGTGTACGCCGCCTGCGCCTCGGGCGCGCAGGCCGTCGCCACCGCCCGGTCGCAGATCCTGGCGGGGCTCGCGGACGTGGTCCTCGTGGTCGGCGCGGACTCGACGCCGAAGGGGTTCTTCGCCCCGGCGGGCGGGGAGCGGCCGAGCGACCCCGACTGGCTGCGCTTCCGGGTCCTGGGCGCGACCAATCCCGCGTACTTCGCGCTCTACGCCCGGCGCCGGATGGCCCTGTACGGCGACACGGTGGAGGACTTCGCCCAGGTGAAGGCGAAGAACTCGGCGGCCGGTGCGCTCAACCCGCTCGCCCGCTACCGGGCGCGCGTGTCCGCCGAGGAGGTCGCGGGGTCCGCCGTCGTCGCCGACCCGCTGCGGCTGCTCGACATCTGCGCGACCTCGGACGGGGGCGCGGCGCTCGTCCTGTCCAGCATGGAGTTCGCGCGGCGGCACGGACAGGCCGATCCGGTGCGGGTGCGGGCCGTCTCGACGGTCTCCCCCACCTACCCGAGGACCGTGCTCGACCTGCCGGACATCGCGACCGACTCGGCGCTCGCGGGCTCCGGCGCGGCGGACGGCTTCCGGTCGGCGATCGCGCGGGCCGCGTACGAGGAGGCCGGGATCGGGCCGGAGGACCTGTCGCTCGCGGAGGTGTACGACCTGTCCACGGCCCTCGAACTGGAGTGGTACGAGGACATCGGCCTCTGCGGGGTCGGCGAGGGCGCCAAGCTGCTGCGGGAGGGCGTCACGGCGCTCGGCGGGCGGCTGCCGGTGAACACCAGTGGCGGGCTCGCCTCCTTCGGCGAGGCGGTGCCGGCGCAGGCCATCGCCCAGGTCTGCGAGCTGACGTGGCAGCTGCGGGGCACGGCGGGCGACCGGCAGGTGCCGGGGGCGCGGGTCGGGATCACCGCGAACCAGGGGTTGTTCGGGCACGGGTCGGCCGTGGTGGCCGTACGGTGAACGCCGGAGGCCCCCGCCATGCGGGGGCCTCTGCACGCCCACGGGGAGCCTCTGTCCGTTCGTGCGCGGCCTCCGTCCTCCGACGGGGAGCCTCTGCACGTGCGCGTGGGGCCTCGTCGCGTCGCTCAGCCCGTGACCGTCGCGTGCCCGCGGTCCGCCAGGGCCAGGGCGTGTTCGACGACCGCCACCAGGACGTTCTTCACGGACTCGCGGTCCCGGGCGTCGCACATCAGGAGCTCGACCTCCGGGTCGAGGTCGAGCGCCCCGCGCACGCTCTCGGCGGGGAACCGCCGCGCGCCCTCGAAGCAGTTGACCGCGACCGTGAACGGGATGCCCCGCCGCTCGAAGTAGTCGATGGCCGCGAAGCTGTCCTCCAGGCGGCGGGTGTCCGCCAGGACGATCGCGCCCAGCGCGCCCTGCGCGAGCTCGTCCCAGAGGAACCAGAAGCGGTCCTGGCCTGGCGTCCCGAACAGGTACAGGACGAGGTCCTCGCGCAGGGTGATCCGGCCGAAGTCCATGGCGACCGTGGTGGTCGTCTTGGTCTCGACGCCGTGGAGGTCGTCGACCGGCCGCCCCGCCTCGCTGAGGATCTCCTCGGTGCGCAGGGGCCTGATCTCGCTGACCGCACCCACCAGCGTCGTCTTGCCGACCCCGAACCCGCCCGCGACGAGGATCTTCAGGGTCACCGGCTCGACGAGCGGCTTCGTACGGCTAGAGCGCCCGAAGGCCATTGATCACCTCGCGAAGGATGCTCACGTCCGGCAGCTCGGCCGGCGGAACGGGGCGGGTCACATGGACGAGTTCGTCCTCGACGAGATCGCCGACCAGGACCCGGACCACCCCGACGGGGAGATCGAGTCCTGCGGCGAGCTCGGCGATCGACTGGGGCTGCTCGGAGCAGCGTTCGACGATCTCCACGTGCTCCGGGGAGAGCGTCTGGTCGCGGCCGGGGTCGTCGGCGGCGGGTTCGGGGACCACCAGAGCGATCAGGTCCAGCTGATGGCGGCCGGCCGCGCTGGTCCGGCCGCGGGTCATCGCGTACGGACGGACCACCGGCCCCGCGTCGGCGTCGAACCAGTGGGGGTGGCCGGGGGTCGGAGCCTGCTGCGCCTGGTTCGGCTCGGCTGCGTCAGTCATGGCGTCCCGCTCACGCTCCGGCGGGCAGGCCGGTCCGCGGGGCCGTGGTGAGGTGGGCGCCGACCCGCTTCACCATCAGGGTCATCTCGTAGGCGACCTGGCCGACGTCGGAGTCGGCGTCGGCGAGGACGGCCAGGCAGCTGCCGTCACCGGCGGCCGTCACGAAGAGGAAGGCGTCCTCCAGCTCGACGACGGTCTGGCGGACCTTTCCGGCCTCGAAGTGGCGGCCGACGCCTTTGGCGAGGCTGTGGAAACCGGAGGCGACGGCGGCCAGGTGCTCGCCGTCCTCGCGGGTCAGGTCGCGCGAGGCACCGGTGGGCAGGCCGTCGCTGGAGAGCACCAGCGCCTTGCGGATGGACCCGACCCGCTGGACGAGCTCGTCGAGGAGCCAGTTCAGCTCGCCGTTCCCGTGCCCGTGTCCGTAACCGGAAGTGCTGTTGGGTGCTGCGGCGTTCGGTGCGGTCATCGACCGTCCCCCTCGGGTGTCGTTCCTTGTGCTGTCGTGTCGGAGGTGTGCCCGGCCTCCCCGGGGTCCGCGCTCTGCCGGCGGCCGCGCTGCCAGCCCCGCTGCATGGCGGCCATGCGCGCGCGTACCTCGTCGGCGTCGCGCTCGAAGGAGTCGGTGCCGTCGGCGCGCGCGGTCGTGCCGTCGTCGGCGCGCGTGCCGCGGGCGCGGTCGGTCCGGGCCTCGGTCTCGCGCAGCTGGGGGGCCAGGTTGGCCTGGCGGACGCGGCGCGGCAGACCGCCGAAGTCGTCGGTCCCCCGCGGCGGTACGGGGAGGAGGGTCGGCGCGGGGGCCTGCGGCGCCTCGGGGCGCTCGCCCGGCGCGGCGTGGGCGTCCGGGGCGGGGCCGGTGCCCGGCGCCGGGTGGTCCGCCCCCGGCGCGGGGTGGGCACGGCCGGGCTCGTCCACGCGTCGGCCGTGGTCGACGACCAGTGTCGGGGTGTTCCGGCGGGGCAGCGGTACGGGCGCGGGTGCGGCGCCCTCGCCGTGCTCCTCCTCGCCGTGGCCGGACGTCTGGTCGGGGGCCTGCTGGTGCTGCTCGCGGGGCCGGCGGTACGGCTCGTACGGGGCGTCGGCGGCGGACAGGCCGGCGCGGCGGCGGTCGCGGGGGCGGAAGAGCCCGCCGCGCTCGCTGTCCGTGTCGAGGAGGTCGCCGGTCCGGTCGAAGAGCACGTCGAAGGAGCCGGCGCCGATCGGGGCCTCCAGCTCGACGGGGCCGTCGAGGGGGCCGTCCAGGGTGGCGGGCGGTTCGGTCACGTCCGGCACGCGGGCGAGCGCGGGCCGGCGGGTGGGCAGTCGGCTGGGGCCGAGGAGGTCCTCGTCCAGGCCGTCGGTCCCGCCCGGCAGGTCCGTCACCGGGTCGGCGCCGGGGCGCTCCAGGTTCTTGCGGTCCAGGCGGAAGCCCGCGCCCTGGGTCTCGGGGGCGTCGGTGAGCAGCGCGGCCGGGATGAAGACGACCGCGGTGGTCCCTCCGTACGGGGAGGGCTGGAGCGAGACCCTGACGTTCTGGCGCTGCGCGAGGCGGCTGACGACGAAGAGGCCGAGGCGGTCGGTGTCCGAGAGTTCGAACTCGGGGGTCTCGGCGAGCCGGAGGTTGGCGTCGAGGAGCGCGTCGGGGTTCATGCCGAGGCCGCGGTCGTGGATCTCCAGGGTGAAGCCGTTGGCGACGCGCTCGCCGAGGACCTGCACGGCGGTGTGCGGGGGCGAGAACACCGTGGCGTTCTCCAGGAGTTCCGCGATGAGGTGGGTGAGGTCGGCGACGGCCGGACCGCCCACGCCGAGGCGGGGCAGCCGGCGCACCTCGATCCGCTCGTAGTCCTCGACCTCGGCGACTGCGGCGCGGACGACGTCCATGAGCTGGACGGGCTTGCGCCACTGGCGGGAGGGCGCGGCGCCGGAGAGGATGACGAGACCCTCGGCGTGCCGGCGCATGCGGGTGGTGAGGTGGTCGAGGCGGAAGAGGTCCGCGAGTTCGTCGGTGTCCTCCGTGCGGCGCTCCATGGTGTCGAGGAGCGTGAGCTGACGGTGGAGCAGGACCTGGTTGCGGCGGGCGAGGTTGACGAACACCTCGGAGACGCCGCGGCGGAGTTCGGACTGCTTGACGGCGGCCTCGACGGCGGCGCGCTGGAGGGTGTTGAGGGCCTGGCCGACCTGGCCGACCTCGTCCTCCCCGTACCGCAGATGGGGCACCTCGGTCCCGACGTCGACCGTCTCGCCGGCGGCGAGGCGGCGCATGACGCTGGGCAGCCGGACGCCGGAGACCTCCTGGGCCTCCTTCTGGAGGCGGCGCAGGTCGTGGACGAGGGAGCGGCCGATGCGGACGGAGATGACGATCGAGGCGAGGAGGGCGAGGAAGCCGAGGACCCCGGCGACGCCGACCTTGAGGAGCACGCTGTACGCGGCAGGCTGGACGCGGTCCTGGTAGCGGTCGCCCGCGTCGGTGTTGGCGCGGGCGAGGTCGTCGAGGACGGGGCTCGCCTCGTCCTGCCAGTACGCGGCGGTGGCGGCGCGCGGGTTCCTGGTGGGGCCCTCTTCGACGATCGCGTTCTCGGTGGCGCGCAGGGGCGCGGTCTCGGGGCTGTTCCAGTACTTCTCGAAGCGCTCGCGCTCGTCCGCGGGCAGGAGTTCGAGGTTGACCTCGTAGAACTGCTCGCGGTTGGCGACGAGGTCGGAGATCTCGCGGATCTCCCTGGCGGAGATCTGGCCGGCGACGAGCGCGGAGAGGACGAGGGCGTCCTCGCGGGAGAGCAGCTCACGCGCGCGCGTGATGCCGACGAGTGCGCGGCCCTGCTTGTCCATCTCCACGTTCTCCAGGGCGTGGAGGGTGATGAGGAAGCTGTAGCAGGGGTCGACGAGCCGGTTGTAGAACTCGAGGGCTTCGAGGCGGTCGATGCTGCGCTTCTCGACGGAGCGGCGCAGCGAGGCGAGGTCGTCGAGGGCGTCGAGGAGGGAGGTGAGGCGCTGGCTGGTGACGGGCCGCATCTCCTCGCGCACCCCGGCGTCGGCGGCGTTCGCGCGGATGCGGGCGATCTGCCGGTCGGTGGCCCTGCGGGTGTCGCGGAGGGAGGCGAGGGCGGTGGAGCCCCGGGGGTCCGCGAGGTAGATCAGCGACTGGCGGCGTTCGAGCTGGATGACACGGGCGGTGTCCTCCAGGGGGTAGCCGACCTTCTCGATGATGTAGCCGACGTCGAGGAGCTGGTCGGCCTCACGGCCCGTCAGGACCGTCGCGAAACCCCACAGGCCGGTCAGGGAGACGAGCGGTACGAGGAGCAACGCCACGATCTTCCGGCGGATGGACTTCCCGCGAAAGCGCATGGCCTCCCCCAGCTCGGCCTCCGCTCGCCGCGGAGGTCCCTCACGCTCGTGACGTCGCGCGCGTCAACACGCGGCGTCAACCTTCGGTTTCAAACAAACGGCGGCGTGAGCCTACTACTGCATCACGGCCATCTCGAAGGTGTGTCCGGGCGATTTTCAGCCTGACGAGTGAGTGTTGATCATGAGATGTCCCGGTATTCGGGGAGTTGGGATCAGCCACTGTGGCGTAGGACACCTGGAGTGCACCGTTTCTCCGGCCTGCGGAGATGGCTGGAATTACTCGTTCCGCTCCGGTGCGGGCGAAACCTTTTCCCGCTTTCGTGCGTCAATCAGTACGGGGCTGGTTCTGCTCGCGTAACGGGGGTCGTGGTGGGCAGCCACTCGATAGGCGTTCAGTGGTGGGGAGTGACCAGGCGATGGAACACGAGTCGCGGCCGGCACGGCAGTTGTGGGTGGAGGACGAGAAGGGCCGGCAGCGGATGCCGGATCCGGTGCGGACCGCCGCCGTACGGGCGGTGATCCTCACCTCGGTGACGATCGTGCAGGGAGTGGTGGCCTTCTTCTGCACGGTCTCCGGGTCATGGCTGGCGTTCCCGGTCACGGTCACGGCGGTGGCGTCGACGGTCGTCGCCACGTGGAGCGTCCTCGACGTCTGGATCACCCGTCAGGTGTGGCGCCAGCGCAACGGGGTGGTGTCGCAGCCGAGCAGCACGGCGCGCTGACGACGGCCACGGCGGAGGTGGGCAGCGGCCCGGTCCCAGAGGGGACCGGGCCGCTTCTCGCGTCCTCAGGAGGTGACCGCCGCCGGGTCGTCCGAGGCGTGGCGGCGGAACATCCGCGTCGCCGTGATCTCGCCGTGGATCGCCTCGCCCTCCCCCGCGGCCTGCGGCAGCCCCGGCCGCAGGTGCTCCTCCACGCTGATGTACTTGAGACCGGCCCGCAGGTCGGCGTCGTTGCGCAGGCGGATGACGAGCGGGAACTCGGCGAGCGCCGTCGTGTCGAACAGGCCCGTCGTGTACAGCAGCTGGACGCCGAGCGCGTCCGACACGGCCCGCTGGAGTTCGAGCAGGTACGTGGCGTTGGCCCGGCCGATCGGGTTGTCCAGGAACAGCGTGCCCGCGTGGCGGTGCTTGTCGCGGCCCCGGTCGTTCGAGCGGAGCGCCGCCATCGTGCAGTACAGCGCGATGGCCGCCGTCAGGAGCTGGCCGCCGGAGAACACGTCGCCCATCTGCCCGACGGGCACGCGCTCGGCGCGCAGCACCGCGTCCGGCTTGAGGATCTCGACGGAGACGCCCTTCGGTTCGAGCGCCGCCTGAACGCCCCGGAGCAGCAGGGACATGCCGTCCCGGCGGAGGTCGGAGTTCTTCTTCACCGCGGCACGGGTCGCCTCGTCGACGACCTCGCCGAGCCGCTCCGCCAGGGTCGCCTGGTCGGGCTCCTCGAAACGGATCCGCAGGAACTCCTGGCCCGACCACTCGCCGAGCCCCTCCGGCAGCCGCGAGAGGCGCTGCGCCGAGCGGAGCGTCGCGAGCGAGGACTCGACGAGCCCCCGGAGCCGGTCCACGATCGAGTCGCGGTTGCGCTCCAGCTGTGCCAGCTCGTCCGTGAGGACCCGCAGACGGGGCGCGAAGGCCTCGGCCCACTTGGCGGCGTGCTCGGGCAGCGCGGAGGCGGGCAGTTCGCGGATCTGCTGGCGGGCGGGGGTGCGGACCTGCTCGTACCGGGTGGAGTTGGCGTGCCGGACGAGGATGTCGCTCGCCTCGCGGACGGCGGCGTCGGCGGCGGAGAGCTCGGCGGTGCAGGCGCGCAGCGAGCGGCGTGCCTCACCGGCGGCCGTACGGGCCTCCTCCAGGCTCCCCCGGTACGTCTCCGATTCCTCGTGCTCCTCCTCGGCGTGGTCGCGGAGCAGGTCGCGCAGGAGCGCGGCCGTCTCGTCGAAGCCGCCGGCCGCGTCCTCGGCGGCGCGGTGGTCCCTGAGGAGGCCGGCGTGGGCGGCGCGGGCCGATTCCAGGGCGTCGCTGCGGGCCGCGAGTTCGCCGGTGGCGGTACGGAGCAGGGCCTGTGCCTGCTCGGCGTCGGCCGGCACCAGGTCGTCGGGGAGCTCGGTGTGCTCCTCGCCGTCCTCTGGGGCCAGCCGCTCGGCCTCGCCGCGCAGGCGGCCGAGCTTCTCGCTCGCCTCCGTCGCGCGCGACTCCAGCATCTGGACCAGCGACTCGGCGCGGGCGGCGGCGGCCTGCCGGGACGGGCCGTCGGCGCCGTCGGTGGACTCCAGGAGCTGCTCGGCGCGGGTGCGGACCTTGTTGGTGAGGCGGTCGAGTTCGGCGAGCGCGGCGGACTCGTCGCTCTCGGCGCGGGCCTGCTCGGCGCGCAGGTCGGCGCCGACGCCCACCTTCTCGTACAGCTGCGAGGCCGCGCGGTAGGCCTCGCGGAGGGCCGGGAGCGCGACGCGGGGCGCCTGCGGGTCCGCCTCGGGGAGCGTGTCGGGGGCGCCGGCGATCTCGGCGCGCTCGGCGCGCAGGGCGCGGGCGGTGCGGTGGGCGTCGTCGGCGGCGCGCTGGGCGGCCCGGCGGTCCTCGTCGGCGGCGCGGGCGCGCTCCAGGCAGGTCTGGGCGCGGGCCTCGGACTCGGTCGCGTCGTCGGCGAGTTCGCGGAGCTTGGCCTGCCAGGCGGAGCGCTCGCGGAGCCGGAAGGCGAGGCCGGCGAGGGCGTCGGCGGCGCGGCGGGCGCGCTGGGCGTCCTCCTGCCGCTCGTCCCTGAGCCGGGCTGCCTCGCCGGCGACCTCGTCGGCCTCCGCGCGGGCGGTCCTGGCCTCGTCCAGGGTGGCCGCCGCTGCCTCGGCGGTCTCGCGGGCGGCCGTGGCGGCCGCGGCGAGCTCGGCGAGCATGCCGGGCGGGCAGTCGGCTCGCCAGGCGCCGATGCGGGAGGCGAGGGAGCGGTCCCCGGCGAGGCGGGCGGCGAGGGTGCGGATCTCCTCGTCGCGCGCGGCGGCGCGGGCGCGCAGGGCGTGCCGCTCCTCGTCGGCGGCCTGCTCGTCGTGCATGGCCGGGTTCGGCGGGACGAGGAAGACATCGGTGTCCTCGGCCGTCTCCCGCTCCGGTACGGGGGCCAGCAGCGCGGCGGCGGTGCCGACGGCGACGGTGGAGCGGGGCAGCAGGGCCGCCGAGGCGAGGACCTCGCGGGCGCGGCCGTACGAGACGGGGTCGGTGATGACGACGCCGTCGACGAGCTCGGGGCGGGACGCCAGTACGCGCGCGTGGTCGGCGGGGTCCACGGACTGGGCGAGGTAGCGCCAGCCGGGGAGGGCGGGGATGCCCTGCTCGCCGAGGTACTCGACGGTGGCGAGGACGTCGGGGCCGGGCGGCAGGAGGCCGCCGTCGCCGAGGGCGCCGAGGATGCGGGAGTCGTCGGCGGCGGCGGTCCGCAGCTCGAAGAGGTGGCGCTCGGCGGAGGCCACGGCCTGGTCGAGCATGCCACGCAGTTCGTCGGCGTACCGGTCGAACTCGATGACGGCCAGCGGGCCCTGGGGGGCGTCGCCGGTCCCGGGGGCCTCCGTTCCGTCCGCGGAGTCGTCGTCCGCCTCCGCGCGCGCGGAGCCCTCGGTGGGAAGGCTGAGGAGCTCCGCGAGCCGCTCCTCGGAGGCGAGGGACTCGGCCGCGCGGCGCTCCGCGTCGTACGCGTGCCCGGCGGCGTCGGCGGCGTCCGCGGCACGGGCGGCGGCGAGTTCGGCGCGGGACTCGGCGGCGGCGGCCTCGCGGGCGCGGTCGGCGGCGGTGCGGGCCGCTTCGCGGGCCGTGTCCCAGGCCGCGACGGCGGTCTTCTCGGCGTCGCTCGCGGCGAGGGCGGCACGGGCCGGGTCGGCGTCGGGGGCGGAGTCGTCGAGCCAGCCGGCCCGTACGGCCTCGGCGGTCTCCTGCTCGACCTCGACGAGCCGCTGGCGCAGGTGCCCGGCCTCGCTGCGGGCCCGCTGGGCCTCGGTGGCGGCGGTGGTGGCGTCGCGGTGGGCGGCCTCGCCCGCCTCCTGGAGGGCGGTGGAACGCTCCTCCTCCTCGGCCGCGTGGCGCTCGCCCTCCTCGGCGGCCGCGGCCAGGGCCCGTACGAGGTCGGCGGCGGCCGCGGCGCGGGCCGCGAGCGCCGGGGCGGCGTCCCGCTCGGCCTCGCGGATGGCGGCGGCCACGCGCGCGGAGCGGTCGCCGGCGGCGCGGTGGCGGAGCACGGCCTCGGCGGCCTGCCAGGCGGAGTGCAGGGTGCGGGCGTCGGTGAGCTCGCGGCGCTGGGAGGCGGCGCCCTTCTCGGCGGCCGTCAGGGCCAGGGAGGCGTGCCGGTAGGCCAGTTCGGCGGCGATGAGGGCGCTGCGGCCGCGGGCCGTCTCGGCCTCGGCGACGGCGTGGCCGGCGGAGGTGACCTGCTGGGCGAGTTCGGCGCCCCGGCCGCGCTCCTCGGCCGCGCGGGCGGAGAGGCGGCGGGCGAGGCCGCGCGTGCGGCGCTCGGCGGAGGTGTGCACCTCGCGCGCGTGGGAGCGGCTTTCGGCGGCCTCGACGATCCGGCCGAGGAGGTCGACGGAGCCCGCGGTGAAGTCGCGCTCGGCGGTCAGCTCGGCGCGGCGGCCGAGCTTGTTGCCGAAGCCGCCGACGAGGTCGGCGAGGCCGTCGGTGTCCCGGGTGTCGGTGACGGCGCGCAGGAGGAGGTCGGTGAAGTCGGAGTCCTTCTTCACCGCGAAGAGGCCGGCGGCCTCGCCCTCGTCGGCGTTCATCTCGCGCTGGTAGCGGAAGAGTTCGGGGTCGAGGCCGAGTTCGCCGAGGTGCTCGTTCCAGCGGTCGTGGATCTCCTCCCAGACCACCTCCAGGTGCGGGTACGCCTTCCCGGCCTCGGTCAGGGCGTCGCGGAAGCCCTTCATGGTGCGGCGGCGGCCGGAGGCGCCGGAGGCGCCCTCGACGGGCGGGCGGACGGAGGTCGCCTCGGCGACGGGGAGGTTGTCCAGGCTGAGGCCGGGTCCGGGGCGGAAGGAGTACCAGGCCTCGGCGAACTTGCGCGGGTCGTTGGAGACCTGGCGGCCGCGCCACTCGCTGGCCTTGCCGACGACGACGAGCTCTCCCGTGAGGGTGTGCTGCCACTCCAGGGCGACGTGGCCGCAGTCGTCGGCGAGGAGGAACTTGCGGAGCACGCCGGAGCTGGCGCCGCCGAGGGTGTTGCGGTGGCCGGGGAGCATGACCGAGAAGATCAGCTTGAGGAGGACGGACTTGCCGCCGCCGTTCTCCAGGAACAGCACCCCCGCGGGTGCGGGGCGGCGCGGCGGGCCGACCGGCTCCTCCTCGAAGAACTCCGCCTGGGTGGGGGCGGGGTGGGGCACGGGCGCGCCGACTCCGCGCAGGTCCAGGACGGTGTCGGCGTAGCGCGCACCGGCGGGGCCGATGGAGTACAGGCGGACGCGGGACAGCTCGTACATGGCGAGGGACTCTCGTGCTCTCGTTCTCGTCGTGCTCAGGACGCGTGCTCGGGGAGCGCGCTCGGGAAGGGGTTACGCGGGGCGGTTACGCGTGGAACGGGAGGCCCGCGTCGGCGGCGAGCTCCAGGTCGTCGCCCTCGGGCGGCGGGACGAGGGTCGCCGAGCCGTCGCTGACGGGGACGATCCCGAGTTCCAGGAGCTCGGCCATGGCGGCGGAACCGGCCATGTCGCGGACCTGGAGCTGGTAGCGGGCGGTGGTGCGGTACGAGCCGCCGCCCTCGTCGCCGGTGCGCTGGAGGAAGCCGGAGTCGGTGAGGAACGCGGCGGCCTTGCCGACGATGCCCGTGGTGGAGCCGGCGAGTCTGCGGGCGTCCTTGGTGGCGCCGGTGGCGCTGCGGCGGGCGTAGATCCGCCAGGCGGCCTCCAGGCCGGGGGCGTCGGAGGCCGGGTCGGTGTTCTCGCCCTGCTCGTCCGCGCGCTGTTCGAGGCGCAGGCAGGCCTGGCGGACGAAGGCGTCGACGCCGTTGACCGTGAGGCGGCCGATGTAGGCGTCGTCGGCCAGGTCCTCGGGCCGGGGGAAGGCCATGGCGGCGACGGCGAGGTGGGCGAGGCCGTGGAGGAAGCGGTCGGCCGAGTCGGTGGAGGCGCGGCGGGCGTAGTCGCCCATGCGGACGGCGAAGACCGAGTCCTCGCCGGCGGTGACGGCCATGCCCGCGCGCGGGGAGACCTCCAGGACGATCAGGCCGAGTCCGGTGGCGACGGCGTCGGCGAGACGCGCGAAGGCGGGGTCCTCGCGGTAGCGCCGGAGCAGTTCGGTGTACTCGGCGTCGCGGGCCGGGAGCAGCTTGGGCTGGAGCCCGAAGGAGACGAGCCGGGCCGCGTCGGCGGCGTCGGCGGGGGTGACGGCCGGGGTCGCGACGGGGGCCGCCGGGGCGTGCGGGGGCTCCTGCTCGCTCCACGCGTCGGCGTGCTCGACGTGGGTTTCGCTCACGGCTGGGGCTCCTCGGTACGGCTCTCGGTCGGTGCGGCGTCGTCGTCGGCGGCGGGCGGTGCGACGGTGGCGAACAGTGTGCCGTCGGCGGCCGGTGCGCCGGTTTCATCGGCGGGCACGGCGGCGTCGGCCGCGGTCGGCGCGGTGGGGCGGGGCAGCGGCAGGGGTACGGGCGTGACGGCGGCGGGCGCGGCCGTCCGCGGCTGCTTCCGGGGCCCGCCGTCGTGGCGGGTGGCGCCGTCCGGACCCGGGGCGAGCCGCACGGCCCGGACCGTCGGCACGTTCCGCCGGCGGGCGGCGGCGTCGCCCCTGGTGGGCTCGCCGACGGGCACGGACCCGAGCCGGGGCCGGGTCGGGGCTGCGGGCGGCGCCTCGGTGCCGGTCTCGGGTGCGGTGGGCGCGCCGGCGGGCGGGTCCACGACGACGTGCTGGATCCGGGGCCCGTTCCCGGCCCGTGCCGTCCTGGGGCCGGGGACCTCGCCCGGTACGACGACGGGGGCCGACGCGGGCGCCTCGGCCGGGGGTTCCGGGTGCGAGTCACCCGAACGGAAGGGGGTCACGTGGCCTCCGTGCGGTCGGCGGCCATGCCCACCGCGTCCAGGAGGGCGGTGCCCACGACGAGGTCGGCGCCGCCGAATTCGGGGTCGTCGAGCGGGGTGCCGTCGTCGACGGCGAAGAGCAGGCGCTCCTCGCCCTGGCGGTAGGCGGTCCCGACCGGGGGGCTCGCCGCGTGGACGGCGAGGAGGGCGACGAGGTACGGCAGGTCGGGGTCGAGGCGTCGGGCCTCGGCGAGCAGGCCGGAGAGGCGGCGGGGCGCGTCGTGCTCCAGGTCGAGCAGGCGCATGGCGCTCGCGAGCTGCTCCTCGCTGAAGCGGGAGTCGTCCGGGGTGGCGATGAGGTCGGGCTCGGGCATCTCCGCGCCGAGGTGCTCGCGCTCGACGGGCGGTGTGAGCAGCAGGTCCACGAGGTCGCCGAGGCGGACGGAGGCGGGGGTCCGCAGGCCCGTGCCGTGTGCGAAGAAGGCGTCCGTCACGCGCGTGGCGTGCTCGACGGGGAGGGTCAGGGCCGGGGCGACCAGCTGCCCGTACAGGTCGAGGCCGGTGTACGCGGTGGGGGCGGCGAAGGCCTGCCGGTCCTGCTCGGCGCGGAAGAGGGGGCCGGCCTCCAGGAGGCGCGACTGGAGCTGGGTGTGGCGCCGGATGCAGTCCTTGACGATGTCGACGAGCTCGGCGGCGCGGCGCTTGTGCTCCGCCGTCTTCGGGTCGGACGCGGCCTCGGCCTCGTCGCGGGCCTTGCGGATGTTGGTGAGGATCGCGTTCTCGTGGCGGTAGCGGTCGGCCACGTGGTCGAGCGCCTCGTCGATCATGTCCGGGACGGCCTGGAGCCAGTCCACCGCGCGGACGTTGCGCCGGGTGGCCTCCAGGGTCTTGCGGAGCGACTCGGCGTACTGCACGGTCCGGTAGCGCGCCTGCTCGGCGGCGAGCTGGGCGTCGGCGAGGCGGCCCCGGCTGATGAGGACCTCCAGCTTCACCTCGGCGGCGATCTGGGCGCTGGTGACGTCGGTGTCGAGGGCGCCGACGAGGACGTTGACCGCTTCGTCGGTGGTGCGGAGGTAGACGCCGCCGCCGTATCCCGGGACCTCTTCGATGAGCTTGAAGTCGTAGTCCCTGCGGACGTACACGCCGTCGGTGCCGAAGGTGCCGTAGACCGCGCGGAAGCCGCGGTCCACGCTGCCGACGTTGATCAGGTTCTCCAGGACCCAGCGGGCCACGCGCTCGTGCTCGGCGGCGGGGCGCTCGGGGGCCTGGGCGGCGACGCGGGGCAGCAGTCGGGCGACGATCTGCTCGTGGTCGGCGCCGGTGTCGAAGTCCATGTTGAGCGTGACGAGGTCGATGGCGGAGAGCGCCACCTCGGCCATCGCGTAGATCGTGTACTCGCCGGCCAGGTTCGCCTTGCGGGCGTCCAGGTCGTGCAGCGGGGCCGTGCACGCGAGCGCGCGGAGGCGCCGCGCGAGCCCTTCGTCGGCGGCCGGGCCCTGAGCGGGTCGCGGCGCCGCGCTGAGCTGGGGCGGAGCGAGGTCCGTCGAGGCAGGCGAAGTCACGGTGGACAGATTAGGTCCTCGCACTGACAACGGTCGAAACGGCGCAGATGCGACCGGGGTCACACGGGCCCGCCGCGGCGGCCCCGGGCGCTCAGTCCTTCGGGTCCTCGACCGCGTCCGCGTAGGCCGCCCCGACGCGGGTGCGGGAGTCGTCGAGGTAGCGGGCGAGGAGCCGTTCGGCCGTGGCGCGTTCGCCGGCGGTCAGGGCGTCCAGGATCTCGCGGTTGCGCAGGAGGTAGGGCTCGTGGAGGGCCCGGGGGTCGCCCACGAGGTGGAAGGCGAGGCGGAGTTCGGCGAGGACGCTCCGCATCAGCTCGTCGGTGCGGGCGCTTCCGGCGAGGGCGACGAGTTCGCGGTGGAAGTGGATGTTGGCGGTGGAGACGCCGGTCCAGTCGGCGGCGCGGGCCGCCGCCTCGCCGTCGGCGACGGCGGCCTCGAGGCCGCCGAGGGCGAACGGCGGCTGCCCCAGGCCCCGGACGACCGCGCATTCGACCAGCCGCCGGGTGCGGTAGATGTCGTCCACGTCACCGACGGCGAGGACCCGGACGAACACCCCGCGGTTGAGCTCGTGGACGAGCAGCCGCTCGTGGGTGAGGAGGCGGAAGGCCTCGCGCAGTGTGTTGCGGGACACACCGAGGGCGCCGCCGATGCTCTCCTCCGAGAGGCGGACGCCGGGCGCGAAGTATCCCTCCGCGATGCGGCTCCGCAGGATGTCGGCGACCTTCTCCGCCGTGCTCGTCCGCCCGAGCAGCGCCCGGTCGTCCGCCAGGCCCCCGGCCTCGGCCGCGTCGCTCATGTCCCGCACGTCTCCCACGCCCACGGCCCCTCGTCGTTCGTCGTCGTCCGGGCCGAGTCAATCGCAGATCCGGGGAAGGGACAACAGGCCCCTTGTCGGATCGTTCAACAATCCTCTACCTTGTCGACACCGCACGGTCCCTCGGTACGTCTCTCACGCACGCCCTCCCCTTCCTGCGAGGTGCAGATGAGCACGGCACAGACCCGGCAACGGCTCCAGGGCGAACGACCCGACGACGCGGGCGCGTTCGCCTGGCTACGCACCCTCGGGCCGCGCGGCCGACGCGCCTTCGGCGGCGCTTTCGGCGGATACGCCCTGGATTCCTACGACTTCTTCACCCTGCCCCTGTCGATGGTGGCCATCGCCGCCTACTTCCAGCTCGACAAGGGCCAGACCGGCCTCCTCACCACCGTGACCCTCGTCGTCTCGGCGATCGGCGGCGCGCTGGCCGGCGTCCTCGCCGACCGCGTCGGCCGGGTGAAGGCCCTGATGATCACGGTCGTCACGTACGCGCTCTTCACCGTGCTCTGCGGCTTCGCCCCGAACTACGAGACCCTGCTGGTCTTCCGGGCGCTCCAGGGCCTCGGTTTCGGCGGCGAGTGGGCCGTCGGCGCGATCCTGGTCGCCGAGTACGCCTCCGCGAAGCACCGGGGCCGTACCCTCGGCGGCATCCAGAGCGCGTGGGCGGCCGGCTGGGCGCTCGCCGTCCTCGTCTACACGCTCGTCTTCCAGTTCGTCGACGCGGACCTCGCCTGGCGGGTCATGTTCTGGACGGGCGCGCTGCCCGCCCTGCTCGTGGTCTACGTACGGCGCAACGTGGAGGACGCCCCGCGGGCGGCCGAGGTCCGCAGGACGAGTGCGGACCGGGGCTCGTTCACGGCGGTGTTCCGGCCCGAGCTGCTGCGCACCACGCTCTTCGCGATCCTGCTCTCCACCGGCGTGCAGGGCGGCTACTACACGCTCGCGACCTGGGTGCCGACCTTCCTGAAGACCGAGCGCGGCCTCACGGTGGTCGGCACCGGCGGGTACCTGACGCTGCTGATCTCCGGGGCCTTCACCGGCTACCTGACCGGGGGTTACCTCACCGACCGGCTGGGCCGGAAGAAGAACATCGCGCTCTTCGCCGTCCTGTCGGCCGCCTCCGTCCTGGCGTACACGCGCATCCCCGAGGGCTCGAACACCCTGCTCCTGGTGCTCGGTTTCCCACTCGGGTTCTGCATGTCGGCGATCTTCAGCGGCTTCGGCTCCTTCCTCGCCGAGCTGTACCCGACGCCGGTGCGCGGGACGGGACAGGGGCTCACGTACAACACCGGCCGCGCGGTCGGCGCGGTCTTCCCGACCCTGGTCGGCTATCTCTCGGGCAGCTGGGGCGTGGGCGGGGCGCTGGTCTTCGGCGCCGTCGGGTACGGGCTCGCCGTCCTGGCCCTGTTCGGGCTGCCGGAGACGCGCGGAAGGGAACTCGTATGAGCGCGACGGCGGCGGTTCCCGATCCGCGGGACGCACGCGCGCGTGCGCGGGCCGGGACGGCCGGGCCGACGGCGGGCTGGGCGCCGGGCCACGCGCAGGCCAACCTGATCGCGGTCCCCGCCGACTGGGCCTACGACGTGCTGCTCTTCTGCACCCGCAACCCCCGGCCGTGCCCGGTCCTCGACGTCACCGACGCCGGCTCGTGGACGACGCCGCTCGCCCCGGACGCCGACCTGCGCACGGACATCCCGCGCTACCGCGTGTGGGAGCACGGGAGGCTGGTCGACGAGCCGGCGGACGTCACCGCGTACTGGCGGAGCGATCTCGTCTCCTTCCTCATCGGGTGCAGCTTCACCTTCGAGGGGGCGCTCGCCGAGGCGGGCGTGCCGCTGCGCCACGTCGCGCAGGGCCGGAACGTCTCGATGTACGTCACCGACCGGGAGTGCCGGCCGGCGGGGCGGCTGCACGGGCCGATGGTGGTCTCGATGCGGCACGTCCCGGCGGAGCTCGTCCCGGTGGCGCGGGGGGTCAGCGGCCTGCTGCCGGCCGTCCACGGGGCGCCCGTCCACGCGGGCGATCCTGCGGCGCTCGGCATCCGCGACCTGGGGCGGCCGGACTTCGGGGACCCGGTCGATGCCGAGCCGGGGGACGTGCCGGTGTTCTGGGCCTGCGGGGTCACCCCGCAGGCGGCGGTCATGGCCTCGCGTCCGCCGTTCGCGATCACCCACGCGCCGGGGCGGATGCTCGTGACCGACGTCCGCGACGAGAGGTACCGCATATCCGTCTGACAGCCCGCCCGACCTCCCAACCCACCGACCCACCGACCCACCGACCCACCGACCCACCGAGACCGTCCCGCGACCACCCCGCACGGCGCACCAACCGAAGGAAGCACCGCATGACCTGGGCCCCCATCGACCTCAACGCCGACCTCGGCGAAGGCTTCGGCCGCTGGACTCTGACCGACGACGACCGGCTCCTCTCGGTCGTCACCAGCGCGAACGTGGCCTGCGGCTTCCACGCCGGGGACGCGGCCACCATGCGCCGGGTCTGCGAGCTGGCGGCCGAGCGCGGGGTACGGATCGGGGCCCAGGTCTCCTACCGGGACCTGGCCGGGTTCGGGCGCCGCTCGATGGACGTCCCGGCCGCCGAGCTGGCAGCCGAAACGGCGTACCAGATCGGCGCCCTGGAGGTCTTCGCCCGCGCGGCCGGATCGCGGGTGTCCTACGTGAAGCCGCACGGCGCGCTCTACAACCGGGTAGTGCGCGACGAGGAACAGGCGGCGGCGGTCGTCGAGGGCGTGCTGCTCGCCGGCCGTTCGCTGCCGGTCCTGGGGCTCCCGGGTTCCCGGCTGCACGCGGCCGCCGCGGAGGCCGGTCTTCCGGTCGTCGCCGAGGCCTTCGGCGACCGGGCCTACCGGGCGGACGGCACCCTCCTGCCACGGGGGGAGGAGGGAGCCGTCGTCTCGGACCCGGAGCGGGTCGCCGAGCGCTCGGTGGCCATGGCCACCGCCGGGACGGTCACCGCGCACTGCGGGAAGCCCGTCGCCGTACGGGCCAGGTCGCTGTGCCTGCACGGCGACACCCCGGGCGCGGTGGACCTCGCCCGGCTGGTCCGGCGGCGCCTGGAGGACTCGGGCGTGCGGGTGGAGGCCTTCGCGTGAGGGTCCTGCGGGTGGGGGAGAGTGCCCTCCTGGTCGAGTTGGACGGCGGCGGGGCGGCGGAGGCCTTCCACGCCGAGGTGCTGCGGCGGAGGGCGGCCGGTGCGCTGCCAGCCGTACGGGAGATCGTGCCGGCGGCACGGACCGTGCTCCTCGACGGGGTGGCCGATCCGGCGCGGCTCGCGGCCGAGCTGCCCGGCTGGGAGGTGGGGCCGCTCCACGCGCGCGTGGGCGAGGTCGTGGAGATCCCGGTCCGCTACGACGGGCCGGATCTGGAGGTGGTGGCCGCGCTGTGGGGGGTCTCGGCCGACGAGGCGGTACGGGTGCACACGGCGGCCGAGTTCCGGGTCGCGTTCTGCGGGTTCGCACCGGGCTTCGGCTATCTGACCGGGCTCGGCGAGCGGTACGCGGTCCCGCGCCGCGCCACTCCCCGTACGGCCGTCCCGGCGGGGTCGGTCGCGCTGGCGGGCCCGTACACGGGCGTGTATCCGCGCTCCTCCCCCGGTGGCTGGCAGCTCGTCGGCACGACGGACGTCGTCCTGTGGGACGCCGGGCGCGAGCCGGCCGCGCTGCTCGCACCCGGCACGCGCGTGCGGTTCACGGCGGAGGGCGGCCGATGAACGACCGCGCCGTGGCCGTCGTCAGGGGCGGTGCCCTGACGACCGTTCAGGACCTGGGGCGACCGGGGTACGCGCACCTCGGCGTGCCCCGCTCCGGTGCCCTCGACCCCGGGGCCGTGCGCCTCCTCAACCGCCTGGTGGGCAACCCGGAGGCGGCCGCCGTCCTGGAGACGACCGTCGACGGGTGCGCGCTGCGGCCCCGGTGTCCGGTCACCGTCGCCGTCGCGGGAGCGCCCTGCCCGGTACGGGTTGACGGCCGTCCGGCGCCCTGGGGGGCGGCGGTACGGGTCCCGGCGGGGGCCCTCCTGGAGATCGGCGCGGCCGTGCGCGGGCTGCGCGCGTACGTGGCGTTCGGCGGGGGTCTCGCCGTCGCCCCGGAGCTGGGGAGCCGCTCCACCGACCTGCTGTCCGGGCTCGGCCCGGCACGGCTGGTGGAGGGGGCGGTTCTGCCGCTGGGAGCGGACACGGCCGTACGGGGGTCGGCCGACGCTCCCCCCTGGCCGGGCCCGCCGGACGAACTCGTCCTGCGGGTCCGGCTGGGTCCCCGTGACGACTGGTTCACGCACGCCGCCCTGCGGGCGTTCGCCACGCGCGTGTACCGGGTGTCCTCGGCGAGCAACCGGATCGGGCTCCGGCTCGACGGGCCGCCGCTGGAGCGGGCGGTGACGGGCGAGCTGGCGAGCGAGGGCATGGTCCTCGGCGCGGTCCAGGTGCCGCCGGACGGGCGTCCCGTGGTGTTCCTCGCGGACCATCCGACGACCGGCGGCTATCCGGTGGTCGCGGTGGTGCGGGAGGCGGACCTCGGAGCGGCGGCCCAGGCGGTGCCGGGGACGCCGGTGCGGTTCGTGCCGGTGCGGTGAGCCCTCAGGGGGCCTGCGGGGTGCCGTAGCCGCCTCCGCCGGGTGTGCGCAGGACGAGGACGTCCCCGGGGCCGACCTCGGTGGTCGCGGCGCCGGAGAGCCGCTCGACGGTGCCGTCGGCGCGTTCGACGAGGTTCTCGCCGAGCGCGCCGGGCTCGCCGCCCGCCATGCCGTACGGGGGCACGCGGCGGTGCCCGGTGAGGAGGGCCACCGTCATGGGTTCGAGGAAGCGGATGCGTCGCTCCACGCCGTGGCCGCCGTGCCACCGGCCGCGCCCGCCGGCGTCCTCCCGTACCGCGAAGGCGTCGACGCGGACGGGGTGGCGCCACTCCAGGATCTCGGGGTCGGTGAGCCGGGAGTTGGTCATGTGGGTCTGGACGGCGTCGGCGCCGTCGAAGCCCCGGCCGGCGCCGGAGCCGCTCGCCACGGTCTCGTAGTACTGCACGCGCGCGTTGCCGAAGGTCACGTTGTTCATGGTTCCCGAGCCCTCGGCCTGGACGCCGAGTGCTCCGTAGAGGGCGCCGGTGACGGCCTGGGAGGTCTCGACGTTCCCGGCGACGGTGGCGGCGGGATGGACGGGCGCGAGCATCGATCCGGGCGGGACGCGGATCTCCAGGGGGTCGAGGCAGCCGCTGTTGAGGGGGATGTCCTCGTCGACGAGGGTGCGGAAGACGTACAGCACGGCGGCCTTGACGACGGAGGTGGGCGCGTTGGCGTTGCCCGGCAGCTGCGGGGAGGTGCCGGTGAAGTCGACGACGGCGGTGCGCCGTTCGCGGTCGACGCGGACGGCGACCCGGATGACCGCGCCGCCGTCGGTCTCGTAGGCGTACGCGCCGTCGTGCAGGGTCGCGACGATGCGGCGGACGGACTCCTCGGCGTTGGCGCGGACGTGCCGCATGTAGGCGCGGACGACGTCGAGGCCGAACTCGTCGACGGCCTTGCGGAGTTCCTCGATGCCCTTCTCGTTGGCGGCGATCTGGGCGCGCAGGTCGGCGAGGTTGGTGTCGGGGTCGCGGGAGGGGTACCGGGCGCCGGTGAGGAGCGCGCGGGTCTCGGCCTCGCGCAGTCGGCCGTCGCGGACGAGGAGCCAGTTGTCGAAGAGGACGCCCTCCTCGTCGACGGTGGTGCTGAAGGCGGGCATGGAGCCGGGGGTGATGCCGCCGATCTCCGCGTGGTGGCCGCGGGAGGCGACGAGGAAGCGGAGTTCCGCACCGGCGGCGTCGAAGACGGGGGTCACCACGGTCACGTCGGGGAGGTGGGTGCCGCCGTGGTACGGGTCGTTGATCGCGTACACGTCCCCGGGGCGCAGGTCGTCGGTCCGGCGGTGCAGGACCTCCTTGATGGACTCGCCCATGGAGCCGAGGTGGACCGGGATGTGGGGGGCGTTCGCGACGAGGTTGCCCTCGGCGTCGAAGAGGGCGCAGGAGAAGTCGAGGCGCTCCTTGATGTTCACGGACTGGGCCGTGTTCTCCAGGCGGACGCCCATCTGCTCGGCGATGGACATGAAGAGGTTGTTGAAGACTTCGAGGAGGACGGGGTCCACGTCCGTGCCCGCCGCCACGCGCGCGGGGCGGGGCACGACGCGGTGCAGTCTGAGGTGGCCCTCCTGGGTGGCGGTGGCCCGCCAGCCGGTGTCGACGACGGTGGTGGCGTCGGCCTCGGCGAGGATCGCGGGGCCGTCGACTGCCTGGCCCGGCCGGAGGTCCTCGCGGCGGTGGAGCGGGGTGTCGTGCGCGGCGCCGGCGCTGTGCATCCGGACGGTGGCGAGGGGGGTCAGGGGGTCTCGGCTCCCCTCCGCGTCCAGGACGTCCGGAGCGTGGGGGCCCGTGGCGCCGACGGCTTCGACGGTGACGGCCTCGACGATCAACGGCCGGTCCAGGGCGAAGCCGTAGCGGGCCCGATGGGTGTCCGTGAACGCGGTTTTCAGCTGTTCCGTCGGTGCGAGGTCGACGGCGAGGCTCGCGTCCGTTCCGGCGTAACGCAGGAGCACGCGCGCGTGGGTGGTGATCGCCTCGTCCGGCAGGCCGTCGGCGCGCAGCTCCGCGCGGGTCACGTCGGCGAGTTCGGCGTGGACGGCGGTCATGCGCGCGGGGGTGCCGGGAGCGTCGAGCTCGGCCTCGACGGACCGCTCCCGCAGGGCGGTCGCGTCGGCGAGTCCGATGCCGTACGCGGAGAGGACCCCGGCCAACGGGGGTACGAGGACGGTGTCGACACCGAGCGCGTCGGCCACGGCGCAGGCGTGCTGGCCGCCGGCTCCGCCGAAGCTGGTGAGGGCGTACCGGGTGACGTCGTGGCCGCGCTGGACGGAGATCCTCTTGACGGCGTTGGCCATGTTGAGGACGGCGATCTCCAGGAAGCCGGCCGCGACCTCCTCGGGGGTACGACCGTCGCCGGTCTCCTCGGCGAGGGCCGTGAACCGTTCCCGTACGACGTCGGCGTCCAGGGGCAGGTCACCTGTCTCGCCGAACACGGCGGGGAAGTGGGCTGGTTGCACGCGCCCCAGCATCACGTTGGCGTCGGTGACCGTGAGCGGGCCGCCCCGGCGGTAGCAGGCGGGTCCCGGGTCGGCGCCGGCCGAGTCGGGACCCACGCGGTAGCGGCGGCCGTCGTAGTGGAGGACGGATCCGCCGCCCGCGGCGACGGTGTGGATGCTCATCATCGGCGCCCGCATCCGCACGCCGGCCACCTGGGTGCCGAGTTCGCGCTCGAAGGCGCCGGCGTAGTGGGAGACGTCGGTGGACGTGCCGCCCATGTCGAAACCGATGACCCGCGTGTGCCCGGCCCGTTCCGAGGTGCGGGCCATGCCGACGACACCGCCCGCGGGACCGGAGAGGACGGCGTCCTTGCCCCGGAAGTGGGCCGCCTCGCGCAGCCCGCCGTTGGACTGCATGAACAGGATCGGGATTCCGGCGAGTTCGCGGGCGACCTCGTCGACGTACCGCCGGAGGACGGGCGAGAGGTAGGCGTCCACGACGGTGGTGTCGCCGCGCGGGATCAGCTTGATGAGCGGGCTCACCTCGTGCGAGCAGCTGATCTGCGGGAAGCCGGCGGCGCGGGCCGCTTCGGCGATCCGCAGCTCGTGCTCGGGGTGGCGGTAGCCGTGCAGCAGGACGACGGCGACGGAGCGGAGGCCGTCGCGGTGGGCGGCGGCGAGGGACGCGGCGACGGCGTCCTCGTCGAGGGGCCTGACGACCCGGCCGCGGGCGTCGACGCGCTCGGGGACCTCGACCACGCGCGCGTACACCGCCTCCGGCAGCACGATGTGACGGTCGAAGAGGCGGGGCCTGTTCTGGTACGCGATCCGCAGCGCGTCGCGGAACCCCTCGGTGACGCACAGGACCGTCGGTTCGCCGCGCCGCTCCAGGAGGGCGTTGGTGGCGACGGTGGTGCCCATCTTGACGACGGCGATCCGGTCGGCGGGGATCTGTTCGTCCGGGCCGAGGCCGAGGAGCGCGCGGATCCCCGCGACGGCGGCGTCCTGGAGCCGGTTCGGGTCGTGCGAGAGCAGCTTGCGGGTGACGAGCCGCCCGTCGGGACGTCGTCCGACGACGTCCGTGAAGGTGCCGCCCCGGTCGATCCAGAACTCCCAGCGCCCGGTCATCCCCCCATTGTGGCGGCGAGCGCGGTGTCCCGACGGCGGGGGAACGTCCCGTGGGCGTTTCCCCGCGCAGGGCCGCGGGCCGCGCCGGCCCCGGGGGCGGGGCCTCGCACGACGGGGTCTCCGTCGGGGGCCGCTCCGCCCCGGGGGCCCGGGTGGCGGGCTCTTCCGGTGGCTCTGGTGCGCGAGCGAGGTCGGGCCGGGAGGGGTGGTCGGACCTGTCGTCGCCGAGCCGCGTGCGGAAGCGCGGGCGTCAGACCTGGAGGTCCGGCCCTATCCGGTTGCGCACCGCCGTCTGGACCTCGGCCTCCTCGGCCGGGTCGGCGGCGAGGCGTCGGAGGCGCTCGGCGACCCGTACGTCACCGGTCTCGGCATGGAGCGCGGCCACCTCGCGGGTGGTCTCCTCGCAGTCCCAGAGGCATTCGACGGCGAAGCCCGTCGCGAAGGTGGGGTCGGTGGCCGCGAGCGCGCGGGCCACGCGGCCGCGCAGCTGGGAGGAGGAGGTCTCGCGGTAGACGTGGCGGAGCGCGGGCGCGGCGACGGCGATGTCGAGGCGGCCCACCCCGTCGACGAGGACGGCGAGCTCGGGGGCGTCGGGGCCCGCGGAGCGGATGGTGCCGCGCAGCGCGCCGAGGACGAGTCCGGCGTCCTGGGCGGTGCCGCGGCCGGCGAGGACCTCGGCGGCGGCCTTGCCGAGGTCGTCGGTGCGCCGGACCCATGCGCGGGCGCGGGCGACGGCGTCGTCTCCGCACATGCGGCGGTAGGCGGCGACGGCGGCCTCGGCGACGGGTCGCGAGTCGCCGTTCGCGGCGAGCTCCACGAGGTCGAGGACGGCGGGGTCGCGCGCTTCGGCGAGGTGGTGGAGGGCGGCGCCGCGCTCGCCCTCGGCGCCTGACCGGGCGGCGGCGAGGATCTCGGGACGGTCCTCGGGTCCGGCGACGGCGCTCAGGCAGCGGGCGGCGGGGCCGTGGAGCACGGCTCCGCGCTCGTACCCCGCCTGCGCCCAGTCGAGGACGGCGCGGACGCCCCACTCGGGCCGGGGGCCCGAGGGGCGCATCTGGCGCTGCCAGCGGTCGAAGGAGCCCTGTTCCCGGGCGGCCTTGATCCGGGCGCCGACGGACGGGCGCGGGTCCTCGGCCCACAGGCGCCAGGGCCGGGGCTCGAAGGCGTCGCGGACGACGGCGGCGAGCTCGGCCTCGCCCTCCGGGTCGGCGGCGAAGCGGGCCAGGACGGGCAGGGCGAGGGCGCGCAGGCCCGCGTCGTCGTCGCGGACGGCGAGCTCGTCCAGGGCCCAGGCCCAGTTCGTGCCGGTCGCCGCGTAGCGCCGGAGCAGGAGCAGGGCGTCGTGGCGGCCGTACGAGGCCAGGTGTCCGAGGACGGCGAGCGCGAGCCCGGTCCTGGACTCCTCGGTGTCGAGGTGGTCCTCGGCACCGAAGAGGTGCGCCTCGATCTCGTCGAGGCCTCCGTGGAGGTCCAGGTAGAGACGGGCGTAGTAGAGGGAGCGGTTCTCGACCTGCCAGTCGTGGCGGGGGTCGTCGAGGACGCAGTGGTTCAGGGCCGCGAGGGCCTCGGCGCGTGGCGCGGCGAGCGCGTGGAGGGTGCCGTCGCCGCGGCCCCTCTGCAGCAGACCGAGCAGGGTGCCGCTCGGCGCTATGACTGGTTCGAACATGGGAAGACGCCTCACATCAAGCTGTCGACACGACCGGTGGAATCCGGGATGACCCGGGTCAGGCGGTACATCGCTGTACGCCTAGGCCGCGCGGCAACAAGTAGGGCCGCCCGTCGTCCTGCGCTTGCCAGTGATCATCTTCCTCTGCCTCTCGTCGGTGGCCCGGTCTGCCGGGCCCGACGTCATGATGACCCACCCATTTCGCCACCGCGACCACATTTACGGAGCTGCTCTCACCTGGGGTTCAGTCTCTGTTCACCGTGCTCGGAGGAGCTCCGTGCGCGGGGCTCCGGAGAACCGGTTCAGCGGGCTCCGAAGAGCTCCAGGAGATCCGCCTTCCCGAACATGCGTGCCGTGTCGACGGCGGACGGAGTGCCGGACTCCGGATTCGCCCCGCCGGCGAGCAGCGCGCGGATCACGGACTCCTCGCCCTTGAAGACGGCTCCGGCGAGCGGGGTCTGGCCGCGGTCGTTGGCGCGGTCGGCGTCGGCGCCGCGCTCCAGGAGGGCCGTCACCGCGGCGGCGTGGCCGTGGTAGGCGGCGAGCATGACGAGGGAGTCGCCCTTGTCGTTGGTGAGGTTCGCGGGAACGCCCGCGTCCACGTAGGCGGCCAGGGTTTCGGCGTCCCCGGTGCGCGCGAGGTCGAAGACCTTGGACGCCAGCTCGATGACCTCGGGGTCCGGAGTCTCGCTCATGGGTGGGGACCGCCTTTCTCCTGCGGGTTCGGCATGCGCACGGCAAGCGCGGCCGTACGAGTGAATCGACAGGGTACTGCCCGTTCGGTGACATGACCGCGCCCGACTGAGGCAAAGATCACGGCAGTCCGGACCCGTCCACCCCTAGCGCACCGCGGGCTTTTCGCCACCCGGCGCGGCATCCGCCGTCGGCCGGTGAAGTGAAAACACCCGAAATTCACCCTAATGCACCTTTAGTCACATAGATACTGGCTGTGAACATGGAAGGACTCGTGGTGACTGTCCCCTCAACCAGGAGAACACCAAATGATCCTGTCCATCTCAGGCGTGGTCCTGCTCGGCATCATCTGCTTCCTGTTCTTCAAGAAGGACGGGCTCAAGGCCTCGCACGCCCTCGTCTGCGCGCTGTTCGGCTTCTACCTCGCGGGCACCGCCATCGCCCCCAGCATCACGGCGGGCGGGCAGTCTCTCGCCGGCCTCCTGGGCGGAATCAAGTTCTGACGCTCCTCAGCCCCTTCCACGAATCCAGGAGTACGACGTGGCCCGGCGACCACTCCCCCGCATTCTGAGCAGCGGCAGCGCGCAGATCGCTCGCAGTCGAGAGATCGCGCGCACGGCCGCCGACAGCGCCACCGACGTGCTCCATCCGCTGATCACGGTCACCCGTGGTCTGCGGAAGCTGGCCGCGACCGCGCGCGCCAAGTGGGCCGCGACCCCCAAGGAACGGCGGGGTCCCACGCTGTTCCTGGTCGCGGCCTGCGTCCTCGTCGTCGCCCTCGTGCCGTACGGGCCGCTGCTCGCGCTCGTCACGCTCATGGGCGCCGCCGCGTGGAAGGGGCGGGAACGTCCGGTCGTGAGGACCGGGCCCGACGACGCCGAGATCGCGCGCCTCAAGGGCCTGTACGAGGCCCTCGTGCCGTACCTCTCCGTCCCCGACGACCCGGCCCCGCTCTTCGCCCACGGCGGCGACTGGAGCGGCGCCTTCGGGGAGTACGCCTTCGACGAGGACGGTCGGCTGACCCGGCTGAGGATCGCGTACCCCCCGTACTTCACCGACGGAGAACCCGCCGCACGCGCGCGTATCGAGCAGTTGCTGCACGCCAAGTCCGGGCGCGGGCGCGAGTACCTCTTCGACTGGGACGAGGAGGGCAACCGGCTCGTCATGAGCGTGCTGCCGCCCCTGCCCACCACGATCGCCGCCCAGCGCTTCGTCACCGTGCAGGGCGAGACCGTCCTCGGCTTCACCGACGCGGACGCCGTGCAGCGGACCGTGCCCGTCCTCGCCTCCGACGGCACGGAGGACGCGCCCGCCGTCGTCTGGCGCACGGGTCCGCGCTCCACCGAGCCGCACCTGCTCGCCGTGGGCCAGCCCGGCAGCGGCACGACCTCCCTGCTCCGCTCCCTCGCGCTCCAGGCGCTCCCGCACGGTGACGTCCTGATCATCGAGGGCGGCGGCACCGGCGAGTACGCCTGCCTGACCGGCAGGACCGGGGTCCTCGCCGTCGAGTGCGGGCTCTCCGGGGCGCTCGCCAGCCTGGAGTGGGCGGCGCACGAGACGGAGCGGCGGCTCATCGCCGCCAACCGCGCCCGGCAGGCCGGCCACCCCGCGCCGGAGGACACCCGCCGCCCGCTGTGGATCCTCCTCGACCGGCCGAGCATCCTCGGCCACCTGGCCGCCGCCGACGGCCGGCCCGACCCGCAGGAGCTGCTCCAGGTGCCGCTGCGGCACGGACGCGCGGCGCAGGTCACGGTGGTCGTGGCCGAGCAGTTCGACAGCGTCGACACGCTGAGCGAGACGGTACGCGGCCACACGCGGGCGCGTGTCGTGCTCGGCCCCGCCGCCCCCGAGCAGATCGAGTGGGTCCTCGGCGCCGCCCCGCACACCACGCCGACGCCCCAGGTCCCGCCCGGCCGCGGGTACGCCCGCCTCGGTGCGGGCGAGGTGCTGCGCCTCCAGGTGCCGGCGACGCCCGACCCGTACGACGACGCCACCAGCGAGACGCACCGCCAGGCGGTCCTGGACCTCCTCCCGGAGCGCCGGACGGCGGTGGACGCCACGGTCGCGGCAGGCACGCCGATGACGGCGAGCACGTCGATCACGGCGAGCACGTCGATCACGGCGGGCACGGCGGAGGGCGCGGCCGACATCGTCACGGCGGACACGCTCCCGACCGCGAAGGCGATCGGCACGGTCCCGGGCTCGGCTCCCGACCCCGACACGGCCCCCACCCCCCGCTACGAGCCGGACCACGGCCCGGCCCCCCGGCACGCGCCCGTGGCGGCGGAGGGCTAGGTCCTGTCCGGCGGACCAGGGCCGGACAGGCCCTGGCCGACGGGTACGCCGAAGAGGCCGGTACGGGCAATCCGTACCGGCCTCCTCCCGTGAGGAGCGGGCCCGGGAAGCCCGCTCCTACGCCACGAACGAGCGCGGCGGCTCCACTCCCCCGCCCGCGCCCGACTCCACCAGCCGCGCCGCCGCCGCGAGCCGGGCCGCCGCCTCGTCGGCGACCGCGCCGCCCACGGTGAACGGCAGCCTGACGTACCCCTCGAAGGCCCCGTCCACGCCGAACCGCGGCCCCGAGGGCACCCGGACGCCGACCCGCTCGCCCGCCTCCGCGAGCCGCGAGCCGGACAGCCCGCCCGTACGGACCCACAGGGTGAGGCCGCCGCGCGGCACGGAGAACTCCCACTCGGGCAGCTCCCGGCGGACCGCAGCGACGATCGCGTCCCGGTTCTCGCGGGCCTGGTCGCGCCGGAGGCTCACGGCCTCCTCCCAGCCGCCGGTCCGCATCAGCCAGTTCACACCGAGCTGCTCCAGGACGGGCGTGCCGAGGTCCGCGTACGCGCGCGCCGCGACGAGGGAGCGGATGACGTCGGGCGCGGCCCGCACCCAGCCGATCCGCATGCCGGCCCAGAAGGCCTTGCTGGCCGAGCCGACCGTCAGGACGGTCGAGCCAGCCGGGTCGAAGGCGCAGACCGGGCGGGGCATCTCCAGGTCGTCGTCGAGGTACAGCTCGGTCATCGTCTCGTCGACGACGAGGACCGTCCCGGCCGAGCGGGCCGCCTCGACGAGCCCGCGCCGCTGGTCCTCGTCGGCGAGTGCTCCGGTCGGGTTGTGGAAGTCGGCGACGACGTACGCGAGACGGGGCGCAGCGTCCCGCAGCACCTGGCGCCAGCGGCCCAGGTCCCAGCTGCCGAGCCCCTCGGACATCGCGACGGGCACCAGGCGGGCGCCCGCCGAGCGCATCAGCTGGAGGATGTTGGCGTACGAGGGCGACTCGACGGCGATCCGCTCGCCGCGCCCGGCGAAGAGGTGGCAGATGGCGTCGATGGCGCCCATCGCGCCGGTGGTCACCATGATCTGCTCGGGCATGGTGGGGATACCGCGCGCGGTGTACCGGTCGGCGAGCATCTGCCGCAGCGCGGGCAGCCCGGCCGGGTAGTCGCCGTGCGTGTGGGCGTACGGCGGCAGCTCCTCCAGGGCTCCCTGGACGCCCCGCGTGAGCCACGGCTCGGGCGCGGGCAGCGCCGCGCAGCCCAGGTCGATCATGGAACCGAGGGCCTCGGGCGGCAGCGGTTCGAGGCCGCGCGCGGGCAGGGGGTTCCCGGCCGGGACGGCGGTCCAGCTGCCCGCCCCGCGCCGGGACTCCAGGAAGCCCTCGGTGCGCAGCGCCTCGTAGGCGGCGGCCACGGTCGTCCGGCTGACGGTGAGGGCGACGGCGAGCTCCCGCTCGGCGGGGAGGCGGGCGGCGACGGGGACGCGGCCCTCCAGGACGAGCAGGCGGATGCCGTCGGCCAGGGCCCGGTAGGCGGGCGGCTTGCGCGCGCCGGGGCCGACGGGCCTCGGCTGCTGCGCCTGGAGCTGCCGGGCGAGTTGGGCCGGTCCCACGGCCGAAGTCCACTGCGCCATGGAAATCAGTCCACCTTCATCGAATTGGCCATGGTTGGGATCGAACACCCCGCCACAGAGTGTCATGAGTCAGTCCACTACCACCACCATGGGGGGCAGTCCCTTGTCCATCGCCTCCGGCCTCCGCGGCCGGCACCTCACCCGCAGGCTCGTCCAGCTCTACGCCGGGCTCACGCTGTACGGGGTCAGCTCCGCGCTCCTCGTGCGCGGCGGACTCGGCCTCGAGCCCTGGGGCGTCCTCCACCAGGGTCTCGCCGAGAAGACCGGCCTGACCATCGGTGTGGTGTCGATCGTCGTGGGGGCGGTGGTGCTGCTCCTGTGGATCCCGATCAGGCAGCGTCCGGGGCTCGGGACGGTCTCCAACGTGTTCGTGATCGGCCTGGCGATGGACGGCACCCTGGCCCTGGTGCCCGGCGTCGACGGCCTGGCGCGGGGGATACCGCTCCTCGTGCTCGGCATCGTCCTCAACGGCGTCGCCACCGGCCTGTACATCGCGGCCCGCTTCGGTCCCGGTCCTCGCGACGGCCTGATGACGGGCCTGCACCGGCTCACCGGTCGCTCCATCCGGCTGGTGAGGACGGCGATCGAGCTGGCGGTCGTGGCGACGGGCTTCGTCCTCGGGGGCTCGGTCGGCGTCGGCACGGTCCTGTACGCCCTGGCGATCGGGCCGCTGGCCCAGTTCTTCCTGCGCTGGTTCGCGGTGCCGGAGGAGGGCCCGGAGAAGGTCCTGACCGAGGGCCCGGAAGAGGCCCCTGCGGAGGGGATCGAGGGGGAGCCGCCCGGGGAGGCGGGGTCCGTCGTACGCCCCGAGGTCGCCGCCGGGACACCGGAGCAGGCCATACTTCGCCCGTGACTCGCGTACGCCACCCCTACCTCGACCACCCCTCCCCCCTCCCGTTCGCCCACCGCGGCGGCACGGCGAACGGCCTGGAGAACACCGCGGCCGCCTTCCGCCGGGCCACCGCGGCGGGCTACCGCTACTTCGAGACCGACGTCCACACGACGGCGGACGGCGCCCTGGTCGCCTTCCACGACGCGACCCTCGACCGGGTCACGGACGCCTCGGGCCGGATCGCCGACCTGCCCTGGGAAACGGTCCGCCACGCGCGCGTGGCCGGCGAGGAGCCGCTGCCGCTCTTCGCCGACCTCCTGGAGGAGTTCCCCGAGGCCCGCTGGAACATCGACATCAAGGCCGAGTCGGCCCTGCTCCCCCTCGTGGACCTCATCCGCAGGACGGGTGCCTGGGACCGGGTCTGCGTGGGGTCCTTCAGCGAGGCCCGGGTGGCCAGGGCGCAGCGCCTCGCCGGCCCCCGGCTCGCCACCTCGTACGGCGTCCGGGGCGTCGTCGGCCTCCGGCTGCGGTCCCTCGGCATCCCGGCCGCGCTGCGGGCGGGCGCCGTGGCGGCACAGGTCCCGGAGCGGCAGGGCGGGGTCACGGTGGTCGACCGCCGCTTCGTCCGGGAGGCCCACGCGCGCGGGCTCCAGGTCCACGTCTGGACGGTCAACGATCCGGAGCGGATGAACTCTCTCCTCGACCTGGGCGTGGATGGCATCATGACCGATCATTTGGAGACGCTGCGCTCGGTCCTCACCGAGCGGGGGGCGTGGGTCTGAGCCACGCCCGCCCCGCCAGGCGGGGACGGTTCACGGGGATTCACGGGGACGAACAGGGGGCGCGGCCATGACCGCTGAGACCACCGAGCCGGAGGAGTACGCCGCCGGTCCCGCCGAGCGGCGGCGGGAGCAGCACGGCTGGTACTTCTACGACTTCGCGTGCTCGGTCTACTCGACGAGCGTGGTGACGGTGTTCCTGGGGCCGTACCTGACCTCGGTGGCCCGGGCCGCCGCCGACTCCGAGGGGTTCGTGCACCCGCTCGGCATCCCGGTGCGTGCCGGATCGCTCTTCGCGTACGCCGTCTCGGTCTCGATCGTCGTCGCGGTGCTGGTGATGCCGCTGGTGGGCGCGGTGGCGGACCGGACGGGCCGCAAGAAGCCGCTGCTGGCCGCGGCGGCGTACCTGGGGGCGACGGCCACGGCGGGGATGTTCTTCCTGTCGGGCGACCGCTACCTGCTCGGCGCCTTCCTGCTGATCGTGGCGAACGCCTCGCTGTCGGTCTCGATGGTGCTCTACAACGCCTTCCTGCCGCAGATCGCGGAGCCGGACGAGCGGGACGCGGTCTCCTCGCGCGGCTGGGCCTTCGGCTACACGTCGGGCGCGCTGGTCCTGGTCCTGAACCTGGTCCTGTACTCGGGCCACGACTCGTTCGGCCTCACGGAGGGCATGGCGGTCCGGATCTGCCTCGCCTCGGCCGGTCTGTGGTGGGGCGCCTTCACCCTCGTACCCCTGGCGCGGCTGCGGGACCGGAAGGCGGCGGGCGGGCAGCGGCACTCCGCCGAGGGCGCGGTGGGCGGCGGCTGGAGCCAGCTGCGGGCCACCCTGAAGGACATGCGGCGGCACCCGCTGACGCTCTCCTTCCTGCTCGCCTACCTGATCTACAACGACGGCGTGCAGACGGTGATCTCACAGGCGTCGATCTACGGCTCCGAGGAGCTGGGCCTCGACCAGACGACGCTCATCACGGCGGTCCTGCTCGTGCAGGTGCTCGCGGTGGCGGGCGCGCTGGGGATGGGGCGACTCGCCCGGGTGTACGGCGCCAAGCGGACGATTCTCGCCTCTCTCGCGATCTGGACGCTGATCCTCGCGGCGGCCTATTTCCTCCCGGCCGACGCGCCCGTGTTCTTCTACAGTCTCGCGGCCGCGATCGGCCTGGTGCTGGGCGGAAGCCAGGCCCTGTCCCGCTCGCTGTTCTCGCACCTCGTGCCGCGCGGCAAGGAGGCGGAGTACTTCTCGGCGTACGAGATGAGCGATCGCGGCCTCAGCTGGCTGGGTCCTCTCGTCTTCGGCCTCGCGTACCAGCTGACCGGAAGCTATCGGGATGCGATCATCTCTCTCGTGATCTTCTTCGGTGTCGGTTTCGTCCTCCTCGCCCGGGTCCCGGTGCGGCGCGCGGTGGAGGAGGCGGGCAACCCGCTGCCGGAGCGGATTTAGACGCGGAAGTGAAAGGCCGGTAGTGTACGCCTTTGGCCTGCCAGGCGGACCGTTACTGCGTGCTGCTTTGGTGAAGACAGTGGGTTACATCTGCCGTCAGATGTGACAAAACGGGCACTGGTGGGTACAACAAGGGGCGGCACGACGGGCGACGCATGACCCGGCACGGGAATCTTTACCGCCGACCGGACGTTGACCGGATAACGACGACAGCGACACCTGTCCTGTGGGCGACAAGCCCGGGAGGCACGATTCATGAGTGAGCGAGCTCTTCGCGGCACGCGCCTCGTGGTGACCAGCTACGAGACCGACCGCGGCATCGATCTGGCCCCGCGCCAGGCCGTGGAGTACGCATGCGAGAAGGGCCATCGTTTTGAGATGCCCTTCTCGGTGGAGGCGGAGATTCCGCCGGAGTGGGAATGCAAGGTCTGCGGAATCCAGGCTCTCCTGGTGGACGGGGACGGACCTGAGGAGAAGAAGGGCAAGCCTGCGCGTACGCACTGGGACATGCTCATGGAGCGGCGCACCCGCGAGGAACTGGAGGAGGTCCTCGCCGAAAGGCTGGCCGTTCTCCGCTCCGGCGCCATGAACATCGCCGTGCATCCGCGCGACAGCCGCAAGTCCGCCTAGCGGACCTCCGGAAGCACAACGCCGAGGGGCCCGGTACACATCTCGTGTACCGGGCCCCTCGGCGTTGTGTCGTGTGGCGTCCGCCGCGTACGGGTCGAGGTCGGCGCCTGCCGCGCAGTACCGCGTACGGTTCGACGGCGCCGTACGGATTCAGGTCAGGGCGTCAGGGGCGGGCGGGGCTCGTCGGGTCGACGCGGCCCCTGGTGCGCATCCTCGCGGACGACCTCGCCCTGGACGACCTTTCCGTCCGGGCGGTGGATACGAGCCTGCTGGAAGGCGTCCTGGAGGCTGCCGGGAGGCGCGGCGCTCATCCGGCGCTCCACGGTCTTCTCCACGTACCGCCCGAGGAACGAGCGGACCTGCGGGATCAGCAGGAGCAGGCCGGCCGCGTCCGAGATCAGGCCGGGGATCATCAGGAGCAGGCCGCCGAGCATCAGGAAGCCGTTGCGGTCGTCGGCGCCGGTCCGGTCGGCCGCCGCCGGAGGCACCCCGCCGGCCTGCGCGGCCGCCTGGGCCTCCTTGAAGGTCGAGCCGAGGTTCCGGAAGGCGCGTCGGCCCGCCCGCTTCATGACGGTGGCGCCGAGGACGGCGCCGCCGACGAGCAGGAGGAGCACGGTCAGCGCGCCCGCCGCGTTCGCCACCACCGTGAGCAGCCAGATCTCCAGGACCAGCCAGGCGGCGACGGCGAGGGGCAGGTAGGTACGCGCGCGTGAGCGCTTGCGGGCGAGGGGAGGCGTTGCGCCGGTCGTCATGGACCCCAGTGTGCCTGGCGCGCCGCCGGAACGTCGTAAAGGAAGGATCAGGGCCGGCCCCGGAGGAGCCGGCCCCGCGCGTGCGGCGCGTGCGTCAGGCGGACTTGCGGCCGATCAGCTTGCCGACCTTCTCCGCGCGCGCGGTCAGGCCCCAGCCGGTGACCCGCCACAGCGCCTCGACGACGATGTTCCGGCTCATCTTGGAGTCGCCGATCTCGCGCTCGACGAAGGTGATCGGGACCTCGACGACGTGGAAGCCCGCGGCGACCGCGCGGCGGGCCAGGTCGACCTGGAAGCAGTAGCCGGCCGAGGCCACGTTCTCCAGGCCGAGGCCCTCCAGGGTCTCCTTGCGGAAGGCCCGGTAGCCGCCGGTGACGTCGCGGATCGGCACGTCGAGCATCACGCGCGAGTAGAGGCTCCCGCCGCGGGAGATGAACTCGCGGGACTTCGGCCAGTTCACGATCCGGCCGCCCGGCACCCAGCGGGAGCCGAGGACGAGGTCCGCGCCCTTGAGGGCGGTGAGCAGCCGGGGCAGCTCCTCGGGCTGGTGGGAGCCGTCCGCGTCCATCTCGACGAGGACGCCGTAGCCGTTCTCGATGCCCCAGCGGAAGCCGGCGAGGTAGGCGGCGCCGAGCCCCTCCTTGCCCTTCCGGTGCAGGACGTGGACGTGATCGTCCTCGGACGCGATCTCGTCCGCGAACTTGCCCGTGCCGTCAGGGCTGTTGTCGTCGGCGACGAGAACGTGCGCCTCGGGTACGGCCTCCCGCACCCGCGCGACGATCGGCTTGATGTTGTCCGCCTCGTTGTAGGTCGGAATGATCACCAAGGCCTTGCCGAGCGGGCCGTAACGCCTCTGGCCACCGTCGTTCACTACTGCCCCTTCGGATACAAACGCAGAACCCCACCATAGCGAGGTCCTCGGAGTGGTCCGCCGCGGCGGTCGCGCGGGAGCCCTGGGGCGGGAGGGCAGGGCGGGACATATGGGGGCGTGCCGTGCGGTGCGGGGCCCGACGTCCTTCGGTCCGACCTGGGATCCGCTGGCTGCGGGTCGACCGAGAGCCGTTGTCTACTGAACGTCCGGGCCCCACCCGGGTCGCACCTTCCGCCGGAGAAACCTTCCCTCGCGACCGAGTCGCGGGCGGCGGTCGGCGACTGCGAGGGGGTTCGAACCGGTCGGACGTCCATTGGTGGACGCCGAGAACCTACCCGCCCCCGCCTGTTGCCTGTCAACACCCGCTTGACCTGCGGAAATGTCCCAAAAGTCCAGGCCGGAGGGGAAGATCCGCAGGTCGGGGACAAGCGTGCGGGACGGTCGCGAGGGGCCGGATATATCCCTACATCACTCGTTCGGCCGTACGAAAACCGTCTGCCCGTACACCACGGTCCGCAGGCAGACCGGAAGCTCGGCGCCCGGCGACAGATCGGGCAGACCGGGCGTACCGGACCGGGGGTCCGTGGACCAGCGGGCCACCCGGTCGTCGGGCGCCTGCACCAGGAGCTCGCCGGTGCTCCAGATCGCGTAGTCGGCGGGCGCGCCCGGGACGAGCGTCCCGGCGTCGTCGCGCCCCACGGCCCGCCAGCCGCCGCGCGTGTGGGCGGTGAAGGCGGCGCGGACCGAGATCCGGTGCTCGGGAGTGCGGTGGAAGGCGGCGGCCCGGACGGTCCCCCACGGGTCGAGCGGGGTGACCGGGCTGTCGGAACCGAAGGCCAGCGGCACGCCCGCGCGCAGGAGTCCCGCGTACGGGTTGAGGGTGCGGGCCCGCTCCACGCCGAGCCGGTCGGCGTACATGCCCTCGTCGCCGCCCCAGAGCGCGTCGAAGGCGGGCTGGACCGAGGCGGTGAGGCCCAGCTCGGCGAAGGCCGCGATCGTCTCGGGGGTGAGCATCTCGGCGTGCTCGACACGGTGCCGGGCGGCCCGGACCCGGGCGAGACCGACCTTCTCGGCCGCGGCCCGCACGCCGTCGACGACGGCGGTCACGGCGGCGTCGCCGATGGCGTGGAAGCCGGCCTGGAGGCCGACCTCGGTGCAGGCGACGACGTGGGCGGCGACGGTGGCCGCGTCCAGGTGGGCGGCGCCGGTGTGCGCACGGTCGGCGTGGTCCGCGTACGGCTCGTGGAGGCAGGCGGTGTGCGAACCGAGGGAGCCGTCGGCGAAGAGGTCGCCGGCCGCGCCGAGGGCGCCGAGGGCGCGGGCCCGCTCGACGTCGAGGTCGGCCCAGTAGCCCACGACGCGGGGCCCGGCCTCGGCACGGGCGAGGTCGAGGAGGCCGGTGAAGTCGTCCTCGGAGGAGATCCGCGGCCCGCCGCACTCGTGCAGCGTTCCGATGCCCAGCGAGGCCGCGTGGGCGCGGGCGGCGCGCTGCGCCTCCGTGCGCTGCTCCGGGGAGATCGCGGCGTAGGCGGCGGCGCGGACGGCGTGGTGCGCGTCGCCGGTGAGCGGCTGCTGCCCGTCGTGGAAGCCGTCCAGGTCGCGGACGCCCGGAACGAGGTCGAGGAGGGCGGTGGTGACGACGGCCGAGTGGACGTCGATGCGCGTGAGGTAGAGCGGGCGGCCGGCGGTCAGCCCGTCGAGCTCGGCGCGGGTGAGGGGGCGGCGCTCGGGCCAGCGGGAGGCGTCCCAGCCGTGGCCGACGAGGATGCGGTCGCCGGGGCGGGCTGCGGCGTGGGCGCGGATCAGCTCCGCCGCCTCGGCGAGCGAGGCGGCGGAGGACAGGTCGAGGCCGGTGAGGGCGAGTCCGGTGGCCGTGGTGTGGACGTGCGCGTCGACGAACGCCGGGGTGACGAGCGCGCCTTCGAGGTCGACGACCTCGTCCACGCCGGAGGCGAAGGCGTCGGCCGCGCCCTCCGAGCCGACCCAGGCGACGTGCCCGCGCTCCACCACCATGGCGGTGGCGAAGGGGTCGGCGGGGCTGTGGACTTCCCCGCCGCGCAGCAGCACCGTGCGCTGATCGGCGGCGGAGGTGGCGGAGGCGACGGAGGCGGCGGACACCTCGGGCAAGGACTCACTCATGGGACCAGGCTATGACCTGCCGGGACCCGGTTTGTCCGGCAGGTCCCCCGCCGCGGGCGACCGGCGGACCCCAGCCCCGGCCGACCGGCGGGTCCCCCGCCCCGGGGCGGCGTCGCGTCAGATGCGCGGCGGCCTGGCCTCGTACGGGGTGGAGAGGACGACGGTCGTCCGGCTGGACACCCCGGCCTGGGAGCGGATGCGGCTGAGCAGGTGCTCCAGCTCCAGCGGCGTGGCGACCCTCACCTTGAGGATGTAGTTCTCGTCACCGGCGACGCTGTGGCAGGCCTCGATCTCGGGGATGTCGGCGAGGCGGTCGGGGGTGTCGTCCGGGGCGCTCGGGTCGAAGGGTTTGACCGAGATGAAGGCGGTGAGCGGCAGGCCCACGGCCTCGGGGTCGACGACGGCGGCATAGCCGCGGATGACACCGCGCTGCTCGAGACGGCGGACGCGCTGATGCACAGCCGAGGTGGACAGGCCGGTGGCCTTGCCCAGGTCGGTGTAGCTCATGCGCCCGTCCTTGACGAGCAACTCGACGATCTGACGATCCAGCTCCTCCATGCGGTGACCCTAGTGCGCCGAAGGCTCCGGGGAACAGCCGGGGCGGCCCCGTATAGACCGCTATGGGCGATCACGGGGCACCTGCGCCGGGCATGTGACGAACGCCACAGGTTTGCGCCGAACACGGGACACCGGCAAGCGGTTACGCGGAGTTCGGCCGGGGAAGTGCTTGCTGTGGTCGAGGCCGTACAGATCCGGCCGACCCACCCGAGGGGGAGTTCTCCATGCAGGAGTCTGCTGATTCCGTCGACACGTCCGACGAGCTCGACGCGTACGACACCTTTGAGATGTTCCGGGTCGTCTGCCCGGCGTGCGAGCAGCCCATCGCGCTGCTCGCCGACGAGGACGTCCTGCCGGAGCACGCGCTCTGCCCGACGCCGTGGAACCCCTTCGTCCTCACGGTCTGCCAGGGGACGGGGATCACGGCCTCCGAGGCCCGCGCCGCCGACGACAGTCTGGAGGTCCAGGAGCAGGACACCGCGCTGCTCCTGACGCTCCCCCAGGGGCTCGACTGGCGGACGCAGCCCTTCTCGCACGTCGGCGGTCCGGGCTCGCGCCCGCTGCGGGTCGGCCAGCTGCGCCGCGCGGCGTAGGCACGCCGCGCGCCCAGCCACCTACCAGTACGTGCCCTGCACCATCGCCGCGAGCGTGGCGCGGTGCAGGATGAGGCCGTCCGGGTCCGCCGGCACCTCGACCTCTCCGAAGTGGGCCTGCCGGTACGCGACCCTGAGCATCACGATCGCGTGCCGCAGCGCCGCGTAGAGCGTGTGGAACTCCATGTCGCGCGGGGTGTGCCCGGTCAGTTCCGCGTAGCGCCGCTCGACGGCTTCGCGCCGCAGGAACTCGGGCAGGCCGGGCTGGCCGAAGCTCACCGTGAGGTCCTGGAAGAAGCGGTGGAGGTAGACGCTCCAGCCGAGGTCGACCTCGCGCGGGACACAGGCCGCCATCTCCCAGTCCAGGACGGCGGCCGGCGTGAACCCGTCGTAGACGATGTTGCCGATGCGGGCGTCGCCCCAGCCGAGGACGGCCGGGCCCTCGTCCGCCGGCCAGTGCTCCTCCAGCCAATCGAAGGCCGACTCGATGAGCGGCGAGGCCGGGAGACCGTCCACCACCCAGGCGTAGTAGGCGCGTTGGGCGTCGACGTGGCGGCGCAGCGGGGTCCCCGGGCCGTCGGGCAGCAGGAACTCCGCCTCCTTCGCGGGGAACTGGTCGTGCAGCCTGGCGAGGACGGAGACCGACTCGGCCTCCAGGTGGGCGCGTTCGGCGTCCGTCGCGGAGTGGAGCCAGTTCCCCTCGTACGTGTAGGGCATGACGTCCGGCGGTACGCGTCCCTCGGCCCGGGCCATGACGAAGAAGGGCGCGCCGAGCGGTTCGGGGTCCTCTTCCAGCCAGAGCACGCGCGGCACGGGGATGTCGGTGTGCTCGCCGACCAGGCGCATGACGCGGTGCTGCCTGGCCATGTCGTAGACGGGGAAGACGGTGTACGCGGCCGGGTCGGCGGCCAGGCGCAGGGCGCAGCCGCGCACGGGCGCGTCGGGGTGGTCCAGGTCGAAGAGCAGCGTCTCGCTGGACATGCCGTTGGAGCCGGGGACCGCGAGGTCGGTGACCCTGGCGCCGGGCAGGTGCCGGTCGAGCCAGACGGCGAGGCGCCGCGCGAGCTCCTCGGGGTCGCGGGTGGTGGTGCGGGGTCGGGGCGTGGCCACGTCGGTCTCCTCAGCTCGCGGTCGAGGTGTGGTCGGCGAAGCCGCTGGGGTCGTGGCGGCCGAAGGAGCCGTGCTCGAAGATGCCGTATCCCGTCTGCCCGTCGAGGGTGAAGCGGGCGGCGTGGTCGGTCACGCCGTACGCGGCCATGGGGTGCGCGGACGGGTCGGAGAGGTCGTACGCGCGCCGGTCCGTCCAGCCGCGCCCCTGCCAGGTGCCGTGCTGCCAGTCGGTGGCGGGCGGGTATCCGGCGCCGACGGCGAGCGGCGAGGAGGCGAGGATCTCGACGCCGATCTCCAGGGGCTTTCCGGCAGGGTCGGTGACGTGCACGACGGCCCGCTCGGGGTCGCGCGTGCCGGGGCGGTACGTGATGTCAGTGCGGGGCCAGCCGAGTTGGGTGTCGCGGTGGCCGTTCCGCACGAGCAGGGCCTCGTTGAGGCTGCGGTAGCCGTCGGCGTCCTCCTGGGCGATGACCATGAGGAAGCGGTCCTCGAAGCGCATCGGGATCCAGAGCCAGTGGAAGCCCTCCGGCCGGAACTCGTCCTTCCGGCCGTGCTCTTCGCCGGGCACCGGGCGAACGCCCCAGCTGCGGTCCCGGGTTCCGGTCCACTCCCCCTCGGTGACCGTGAACTCCTCGCCACCGGCCCTGATCGTGCCCGTGCAGCGCCCGGCCTGCACGAAGCGGCGGCCTTCGAGGGTGAGGCGGCCGCCGTGGCGCTGGGTGTGGTGGGGCTCCCAGACGGCGGGGAAGTCTCCGGTCCAGGTGAGCTCGAAGGAGAGTCCTCCGGGATCGTCGGGGGCGGCCTCGCAGCGGAGGCTCAGCCGTTTGAGGGGCTCGTCGACGGTGATGGCGAGCGGACCGACGGAGAGGTTCATCCGGTCGTCGCCGAGGGCGTCGGAGGCGCGGACGGCGTGCAGCGTGTCGCCGACGCGCAGGGTGGCGTAGGCGTCGACGACCCCGAGGTTGGGGTAGACGCCGAGGCCGGCGATGAGCAGGGCCCGGCCCGAGTGGTCGAAGACGTGGAAGATGCAGCGGTCGTAGGCGTTCCGGTCGCCGCTGACGTGGTGCTTCATCGACAGCGGGGCCTGGTGAACCGGGTATTCGTCGAGGGCGACGGGCCGGTCGTCGGCGTGCCGGTTCTCCGGCATGGGGTGACCTCCTGATCGACGGGGCTTCCGCGAAGTGGATCTGACGGTACGTCAGCTGGAGGCCGGGGGACCAGATCCGTGCACGGGGTACGGGAGGCGTCCCCGGGGCCGGCGAGCCGAGGAGGCGGTCCGGCAGGGGGCACGGGTAACGGCCGAACTCCCGATCGAGCATGCGGGGCGGTGACCGGGGCCGCCGGGGACGCGTTGGTCCGTGCATGACCACGCTGCACACGGCTCCCAGCGGATACGGCCGGCACCGGCAGGCCGAACCGCACCCTGCCGCACCGCACACTGACGCACCCCACGGCGCCGCGCCCCATGCCGCCGCACTCCACGGCGCCGCACCCCACGGCGCCGCGCTCCGCGCTGAAGAATCGGTTCCTCAGATCGTTCCGCCCGCACCGGTGCCCGTACCCGTGCTCCCCGACCCGCCCATCTACCAGGACCTCGTCGCCCTCTGGGCGAGCCAGGGCCGCACCCTGCCCGGCCACCGGGACCAGGAGTGGAACCGGCTGGCCGCCGGGCCGGTCTGGGCGGACCGGACGGTACGGGTCAGCGGGACTCTGGTCCGACCAGGTGACGCGCGATGACGACCCGCTGGATCTGGTTGGTTCCCTCCACGATCTGGAGCATCTTCGCCTCGCGCAGATAGCGCTCCACGGGAAAGTCCGCGGTGTAGCCGTACCCGCCGAGCACCTGCACCGCGTCGGTCGTGACCTTCATGGCGGCGTCCGAGCAGAAGAGCTTCGCCATCGCCGCCGCGCGCCCGAAGTCCCGCCCCTCGTCGCGGAGCCGCGCCGCCGACAGGTAGAGCGCCCTGCCCGCCTCCACGAGCGTCGCCATGTCCGCGAGCAGGAAGCGGAGCCCCTGGAAGTCGGCGATCGGCCGCCCGAACTGGCGGCGCTCCCGCGCGTACGCCACGGCCTCGTCGAGCGCCGCACAGGCGAGCCCGACGGCACAGGCGGCGATGCCGAGCCGCCCCGCGTCGAGCGCGGCGAGCGCGATGGCGAACCCCTGCCCCTCGTCGCCGAGACGCCGCGCGTCGGGGACGCGCACCCCCTCGAAGCGGAGCTGCGCGGTGGGCGAGCCCTTCATGCCCATCTTCCGCTCGGGAGGCGCGGCACTGAGCCCCGGCGCGTCGCCGGGCACGAGGAAGGCGGTGATGCCGCGGGCGCCGGGCCCGCCGGTCCGGGCCATGACGGTGAGGAAATCGGCGACGCCCCCGTGCGTGATCCAGGCCTTGTCCCCGTCGATCACCCACCCGCCCCCGTCCCCGTCCCTGACGGCCCGTGTCCGCAGGGCGGCGGCGTCGGAACCCGCCGAGGGCTCGGAGAGGCAGTACGCCCCCAGGAGGCCGCCGCCGAGCATCGCGGGCAGGTGGGCGGCGCGCTGCTCGTCGCTGCCGAAGGCGGCGAGGGCGTGGCAGGACAGCGTGTGCACGCTCACGCCGAGCCCCACGGTCAGCCGGACGGCGGCGAGCTCCTCCAGGACCCGGAGGTAGACCTCGTACGGCTGCCCTCCCCCGCCGTACGCGGGGTCGTACGGCAGCCCGAGCAGCCCCGAACGGGAGAGCAGCGAGAACACCTCACGGGGAAACCGCCCCTCGGCCTCCTCCTCGGCGGCACGCGGCGCGATCTCCCGCCGCGCGATCTCCCGCACGAGCGCGAACAGCTCCCGCGCCTCGTCGGTCCCACGACCCTCGGCCATGACGGCGCTCCTCCCTGGCGGATGCGCAGGGAGTATGCCCCGTTACGTACCGGGGATCACGGCCGACGGAGGGTCACATCAACCCGGCCCGGGTGACGAACACGGCCAGCACGACGACGAGCGTCCACCCGAGCACGTGCTCGAGGATCTTGGGCCCGTCACCGTCACGGGGGCCGCCGGTGCGGGCACGGGTGAGGAGACGGGTGCAGGTGGTTGCGGTCATGGCCACCACACTGCGCCATGGAGCCGCCCCCGGGGTAGAGACGTCGGTCACCCACCCCGCGCCCACCCACCCGCCCCACCGCCCACGCAGACCCCAGGGCCCTTGCGCCGCAAGGGCGAGGAGCACCCGGGCCGGCCCACCGGCGGCCCGTCCGTGTGCCGGACGCCACTCCACCGTCCCGGCCAACGCCACCACCAGCTTCGTCCTCGCCGCGAGCACGGCCCTCTGGTCCCTATATCTGCTGCGGGAACTGTCCTGGAGTCCGACCGCCCTCGGCATCGTCATGGGTGCCGGCGGCGTTGGCGGCTTCCTCGGCGCCGTGATGTGGCGGCCTCTGGAGCGACGGTGGGGACCCGGACCGGTCATGCTCGCCGCTCTCGCCCTCAACCCACTTGCCCGGATTCCACTCATAATCGCCGCGCCCGGACTTGGCGGACAGCTCGCGATCGGTACGGGCATGGTCATGCGGACCTGCACCGCAGTGGCGCACGGGGGCTTGCAGCGCAGTGTCCGCCAGGAGCCGTGCCCTGAGAACCGACAGGGCCGCGCCCAGTCCACCGGAGCATGGCTCGCCTTCGGCCTCCGCCACTTCGCCGCCCTCGAGAGGAGCTGAAACCCGCTGGCCCGCCGCGATCCGGCCACGGCTTGGCGAGCTGCACACGAGGACCGGCGAAATCCGGGGCTCCGCGTGTGATGGAGCGCCTAGCCTTGTGGTCCCCCCCACCATGTGGCGGGCCCGACACGAGGAGGCAAGCATGGCCGCCGACAGCCCAACGACGTGGGATGAGCTGCTCGCCGGACCGTTCAACATCCACTCGATTACGACCCACAACAACGCCCTCCTCGCTGCGATGCGGAACATGTTCAAGGTGACCGATGGCGTGTTCCACCGGATGATGCGCACCGATCACCTCCGGCTCACCCGAACCCTCGACGAAATGGGCGTTGCCTACAGCGGCCTCGCCAAGGCGTTGATACCGGATCACCGCCGCAGAGAGATCGCTCTTCTCTTCGACTCCGCGGTGGCCTCCCTGAGCTCCAACGGCTTCTACGGCAGACACGTGGCTGAGGCGTGGATATCCGGTCTGCCCCGGCCGCGGAAGGGGGTCCCGGTCAACTCGATCCTGCGCGGCGACCTCCTCGAAGCCCCCGCCGACGCCGTGCAGACCGCCATGGACCGGAGCGTCGTCTACCATCGGCCGTTCACGGTCGTCCACTCGCTTCAGGTGTATTGCGTGTACGTCACGAACCTGTCCGAGGAACAGGCCAAGGCGCTCACCTCCACCGCTTCTGAGCACCCCGCTTACATCGGGTACGCCGACTGCACCGGCCGCAACGTCCTCAAGGCGCACCTGGGTCTGTCCCTGATGAACTCGGGCCTTCGTGTAGGCGACCTGATCCTGGAAGGTGTGAGCGAATACGGCGCGAAGCCCAACGGAGCAGGGCTGCCGTTCGAGGCACTCGGCTTCACGCCCATGGCAGTGATCGACACGCTGTTCCTACCGTTCCTGGGCTACCGCATCAACAGCCACCTCACCGGCCAGAACCGCGAGGACAGCCACTCGGCGCTCGCGACGCTCAGCCCTGACGCCGCGCATCTGGAGTCACCCGACATCTGGATGTCGCGGGGCCGGTACGGATACCTCCAGGACGGCAAGCACCGGGACTCCATGGAACAGGCCGGCCTGCTCCATCTGGATCAGCCCGCGCTGGAGGCCGCGGCCAGCAAGCTGGTGGCACAGGGATACCTGTACAACCTGCGCCTTGACGCGTACGGGAACCTGCTCTACACGGCGCTGGTCGACGTCGAGGTGGACGGCGGCCGGTACCAGACGTTCACCATCGGACTTCGGTTCAACCCTGAGGACAAGCGCGTCGAGCTGATGACGTTCTTCTGACCTCATCCCGAAGGGGCGGCCGGGCAGTCGGGTTGCATCCCCCCTCCGGAACGACAACCCCGGCGCCGTCGCTCGCGCGGAGCCATCACCGTGGCCGCAGCCACCGCCACCGCGTGCACGAACCCGACAGAAGGGGCACCTGCTGCTCGGGCAACTACAGCTCGTCCGTGTCGAGCCAGTCCTGAGGCGTTCTGGGAGGTGGGCTCGGCCACGTGGTCCGCTGGCAGCCCTCCAAACGCACGGGGTAGACCCGTCCCTCCTCCGCAAGGTCGAGCCGGGAAGGCGGTGGAGGAAGTCCCACGGACACCCGCCCATCAGCCGTGCGGTAGAGCCGGGCCTGGCGGCCCCCGGCGGCGGGCTGGATAGTCTCCCGCCGCAGGAGTCGGGCGGTACGGGGGCGGCAATGACGATGGGCCCTGGCGGAGGATGACGGCTTCCGGCGCCGGTTCGCCCAGGAGGTTGCCGCCGCCCGCAGGGTGAACGGCGTCTTCACGGCCGCCGTGGTGGACGCGGAGCCGGACGGGGACCCGCCGTGGCTCGCCACCGCCTACGTCCCCGGTATGTCCCTGAGTGATGCCGTGAGCGCGTACGGGCCTTGGGCTCAGGACTCCGTTCTCGCGCTGGGGGCGGGGCTGGCCGAGGCGCTGGTGGCCATCCACGCCGCCGGGGTGGTGCACCGGGACCTCAACCCGGGGAACGTCCTGCTGTCGGCGGACGGCCCGCGCGTGATCGACTTCGGCATCTCGGTCGGCACCGCCGACACCACCGGTGCCGACAGGGTGACGAAGACCGGGGCAATCATCGGAACCCCCGGTTTCGTGGCCCCCGAGCAGGTGACCGGAGACCCGGTCGGGCCGGGCTCCGACGTCTTCTCACTCGGAGCTCTCCTGGCGTGGACAGCGACCGGTAGAGGCCTGTTCGGGGACGCATGGCGACCGTCCCGACCGGCTCGCGGTCCCCGAACTCTGGCTTCCGGTGCTGGTCGCCCACGCCGTGCGGAGGACGACGGCGGTGACGGGCCCGGAGCCCACGGCCCTGGACCCGGCACCGGCACCGGCACCGGCACCGAAGATGGAGCTCGTTCCGGAGCAGGCGCCGGACGTCATTCCCGGAGGCGTGCCGGAACCCATCAGCGGTGACAGCCCGTCAGCGGGCCCGGACCTCAAGAGGAAAGCTCGCCGCGACGACCGTACGGACAACCGGACGAAGGGCGCTCCCGGCTCCGCCAGGTCGGCCTTTCCGCGCCGGGCCGTGATTGCGGTCAGCACCGTGCTGTCGACCGTGGCCTCGTCGTCTCGGCCGTGCTCTACGCCAACTCCCAGCGAGAGGACCACGTTGGCGGGTCCTTGCCGAGCACGACACCCACCTCCTCGAGCACGACATCCACCACGCCGAGCACGACACCTGGCTCACCGACCGCCACGCGCGCGTCGTCATCCGCGACCGGTCTGCGCGAGGTTGCGGTGACCTTCGTCCTGGCGGGTGTGATCCGCAGCGAGCCGACCAGGGACTCCGACCGACTCGGCGAGTTCGATGCCGGCCGCAGCCATGTCCACTGCCGCGTCCGGGGCGGAGACGTCAATGGCCTCGGCGACATCTGGAACTCGTGGTGGCTGTTGACGGAATCCGGCCCGACCGGCAGGAACGCCTGGGTGTCCGCCTACTACCTCCGTGGCGGCGACACGGCCAGGGCATCGGACGGCTCCGACATCCCCGACTGCCCCAGCAAGGTCCTGAACCGCACCTCAAGCGGCCGCTGAAGCCCGTGCATGAGCCGGGTCTGTCCGTCGACCGGGCCGAGGTCGACGCCCCCAAGACGTATGTTGAGGCCTGCGAGACCGCCATCGTCCACTACACTCCGGCCGCGTAGATTGAGCACGTTCCGGTCGCCCTTCGGCGACCTCGCCGACGGGCGACCGTGGCCCGGTAGACCAGGAGATGACGACGGTCATCAGGCCCGGAGCTGTCGGACCCCGGCCCAGCCGGGTCCGAAGCCCGCGCGATCAGCGCAGCCCGAAGCGCTCGGCCCAGGCAGTCACATCGGTGGTCTTCGCGTTGCCGCCGCAGACCACCAGGCCGATCCTGGCACCCTCGCCGACGCGCTCCAGGACCCGGCGTGCCGCGGGCAGCAGGCATCCGGCGGCGGGCTCGGCCCAGACCTTCGCGTGGTCGGCCAGGTCGAGGGTGCCCTGCACGGCCTCGGTGTCGGTCACCGTGAGGACATCGGTGACCAGCGCGGAGACATGCTCGTAGGTGAGCTGCGAGGCACTGGGAGCGCTCAGTGTCGAGACGATCGAGGACAGCTCGACCGGCACCGGCCCGCCGGAGGCCAGGGCCGCCGACATGGCTCGCGCGCCTTCGGTCTCCACGCCCCAGATCCGTACACCGGGGCGGCGCGCGTGCAGCGCGGTGGCGACTCCTGAGATCAGCGCCCCACCGCCGATGCTGACGAGTACGTCGGTGAGCTCCCCGGCATCCTCCGCGAACTCCAGGCCGACCGTGCCCTGGGCAGCGATGACGACGGGGTCGTCGAAGGGGTGAACCAGGGTGAGCCCCTGGGTCCGGAGTTCGTCCACGAGGGCGAACGCGCCGTCCATGGTGTCCGCGATGATGACCTTCGCCCCAGCGGCCTCGGCAAGGTCCACGGCGCGGCTGGGGGCGGACCGTGGCATGACGACGGTCGCCTTGATGCCCAGTACTCCGGCCATGACCGCGAGCCCGATGCCGTGATTGCCGCCGCTCACCGTGACGACCCCGGCGGCGCGTTCCACCTCGCTGAGCGCGAGCAGCTTCGCCGTCGCGCCGCGTGCTTTGAAGGAGCCCGTGCGCTGCAGCACTTCCAGCTTCGCGGTGACAGGCGCGCCCAGGAGCGCGGACAACCCGTGGCTCGGTACTGTCGGGGTCCGTAGAACATGCCCGGCGATCCGCTCGGCTGCGGCTTCCACGTCCGCGACAGTGATCAGCACGTTCGCCTCCGTCACATGATCCGAGCCGCGGCGACCGGGATCCGTATCATCCACGGCACCCAGGTGGGCTCCGCGCCCGCGCACGCGGATCAACCGCGCGGCAGTTCGATGATCCTAGCCACCAGCGACGGGCCGGCCTTGGCATCACGACGGATCGCCGCGTACAGACCGACAATGCAGCTCGCTCCCGACCTGGCCAACGGACTTGCCCGGACGGTCTTCGAGCAGCGACGGCGTGCCCGCATGGGCACCATCGTGTCTTTACAGCCCAAGGAGGCGCGGATCGTCGAATCTTCCCGTGCCCAGGAATTTGGCGCGGCCGGAAACACCGACCACAACACCACCCACACCGAAGAACACGGCGAACGGCTGTGTGAGCAGAGATGGGTGACCAGGTTGGCTTCCCGCGTACAACCCGCACGACCTGCGGCACAAATGGACCACCGTGGCCCTGACCAACGGAGTGTCCATTCACGAGGTGTCTCGCTGGCTCGGACATCGTTCGATCAAGGTCACGGTGGACCGGTACGGCCACCTCACGCAGGACGGCCAGGAGCGCTGCCGTCAGGTCGTCGGGACGGCCGTCGGGCCGCACATGCTCACACCAGGCCGAGCGACCGCAGTGCGCGGTGCTGACTTGGTGCTGACTTGACCGGCCAGAAGATGTAGCAGACACCCCCCGTACCGCCTCTGACCTTGCCGTTTGCGTCATAACGCTTGGTCCGCAGCCAGATGTTCTCCCACTCCCGGCGGCGGTAGACGCGGCGGACCGCCTCGTTGGTCGGGGAGGCGGGGTCGTTGGCGATGACGTCGCCGGTGTCGGTGAAGCCGATGACGGTCATGAGGTGGCCCGAGGTGCCGTAGCCCGCTCCGGTCAGTTCCTCCTTGCGGAAGGACTGGGACGTTATGGCGGGGATGCCCGCGCGGACCAGGGCTTCGAGTTCCGTGAGGGAGTTCAGGCGGGTGACCGCCGCGTTCATGCCGGGGTACGTCGCCGCGTACGCCGCGTTGAAGGGCCAGTTGCCGCAGCCCTCGTACTGGTGGTCGTAGGTGAAGCGGGCCGCGTGGCAGACCTGGGGGTCGGCGAAGGAGGGGTTCACCCAGGCGAGGTCCTCGGCGGTGGGGGCGCGGTCCCAGTACTCGACGATCATCTGGGACGAGGTGGGGCTGCACCAGGCCTCACCGCCGTTGTCGTACTCGGGGTACTGGCCCACGTGGGTGTTCTGCGAGTAGCGCGGGACGATCAGCTCGTGCGCCGGACCCGGCGTCGATTCCGGGACCGTGAAGCGGTCCGGGACGTCCGAGGCCATGGCACCGACCCGCCAGACCGTGGGCGTGAGGCCGCTGCCCGGGGTGCGGTAGAGGGTGAGGCGCAGGCGGTACGCGGTCAGGCGCAGGCCGCTCGACGCGTCGTCGATCGCGAAGGTGTCGGTCCACACCGAGCTCCTGCCGTCGCTCTGGTCGTCGACCGACGTGCGCCGGATGTCGCCGTCGCCGGAGGCCCAGCGGCCCAGGACGTACCAGGGCGTCGCCGTCCCGTCGGAGTACGTGCCGGTCAGTTCGACCTGGAGCCAGGTGCCGGGCGGGGTGTCCGCGTTCCAGGAGGCGATGACCTCCGTGGCCGGGACGGCCGGTGCGTGGAGCGGGGACGTCCAGCTCGCGTACTCCCACGCCGAGGTCCTGCCGGTGTGCGGGTCGGCGTACTCGGTACGGCCCTGCGGGGCCTCGACGACCAGTCCCGGGCGGCGGCCCGCGACGGGACGCGTACCGACGGCCTCGCCCGACCTCCACTCCGGGTAGCTCGACCAGAAGTGGTTGTCGACGACGGGGACGAGGGCGGGGAGGGAAGGGAGGGAGGAAGCCGTGGAGGGAGCGGCGGAGGGGTCGGCGGGCGGGGCGTCGGCGGCTGCCTGGCCCGGCGTCACCGCTCCCGCCGCCGCCGCGAGCGCCGCGGCGAGGACGGTTCTGCGCGGGGTGGAGCTGGTCATGGGCGTGACCCCCTCGGTCGTCGGCGATCGGCGGCGGTACGGCATGCGTGCGGCACGGAGCGGTGCGGCCGGAACGGGCCGGGCCGCGCGGCCCACTATCGCCGCTCCCGCCCGCCCTCCGCCAGCACTTCACCCCGCGTCGGGCTACCAATATTGGTCTCGACCGGTGGCGGTGACACCTCTCTGACCTGCGCCGGGAGCGCTCGCCTACCCTGGGCCCATGACCGACCTCGACCGCGCGGCCCACGCCCTGCGCCGGCTCCCGCCCTCCTGCGGACCGGTCCGGCTCGTCGCCGTCGACGGCCACGCGGGGTCCGGCAAGTCCACCCTCGCGTCCCGGCTCTCCGAGGCACTCGGCGGCGCCCCGGTCCTCCACCTCGACGACCTCGCGACCCACGAGGAGCTCTTCGCGTGGACCGGCCGGCTGCGGCGGCAGGTCCTGGAACCCTTCGCGCGGGGCGAGACGGCGCTCCTCCGCCCGTACGACTGGGTGGAGCGCCGCTTCGGGGAGCCCGTGCCGCTGCCCGCGGCCCCCGTCGTCCTCGTGGAGGGCGTCGGGGCGGGCCGGGCCGCGGTGCGGCCGTTCCTGGCGTGGCTGGTGTGGATGGAGCGCGCGGCCGAGGCGTCCTGGGTCCGGGGGCGGCACCGGGACGGTCCGGCGCAGGCCGCGTTCTGGGACGGCTGGACCGTGGCGGAGACTCGCCATTTCGCCGAGGACCCCTCGCGGCCCTTCGCCGACACCCTGGTGCGGGAGGTTCCGGAGGGATACGACTGGCTCCCCGGGCCAGCTGTGACGGCGAACCTGGACCAGATCATCACACACGGTGACCGCTCTTCCCCGGCGGAATGAGCAGGCGGAAGTCCGCTTCCGCAAGTGCCCGAACTCCGCTTGACCCCGGGGGCGGACAGGTCTTACGTTCTCAATGTGCGGCTTTTCGGAGCCGCCGCAGACACGAAGCCCCCGGTCGTTCCCCCGTGACCGGGGGCTTCGTTCTGCCCTTTCCGGCCCCCTCCGGAGGTGCTCCGGAGTTCTTCGTGATCACCCAGGGTCACCGCTTCCGGATCATGTCCTTCTCCTTAAGCACGCACCCCCTGCGCAGGTACGATGCCCGCAGGTGCGGTCAAATCCCGTCCATGCGAAGACGGTTGTGGGGGACCCGATGGACATCGGCACGCAGGGCTCACTGGCCCCGGCCGAACTCGCCTGGCTGCGCGGCATCGACGCCTACACCATGGGCGCCTATCCGCAGGCGGAGGACGAGTTCAGGACCGCGGTTCGGATCGACCCCGGAATGGCGGACGCCTGGCTCGGGCTGCACGCGCTCCGGGTGGACACCACGACCGCCCTCCTGCGCATGTACCGCAACCGGGAGCGCTTCGGCGAGCAGCGGGCCCGGCACCGCCGCACGCTCAACTCCTGGTACTGGCTCGGCTGGTGGGTCCAGCCCGTCCTGGAGAGCCCCCGCGACCTGCTCCTCGCGCACGCCTCCCACTGGCTCGACGGGCGGCACGTCCCGGAGCTCGACCGGGCGCTCGCCGGCCTCCCGCCGGTCGACACCGACCCGCAGGTCCGCTTCCTGCACGCCTGCCGCGCGTACCTGGTCAAGGACTGGGACCAGCTCGTCCGGCACACCGAGACCCTCGTCGACGACCCGCTGCTCGGCATCGAGGCCGGCCTCTTCGGCGGCATGGCCCGCGTGCGCCTGGAGATGTACGGACAGGCCGAACCCCTGCTCTCCGCCTCGCTGATGCGCTGTCGCAGCGAGCAGCCGCAGCGCAAGGAGCTCCGCTACTGGCTCGCCCGCGCCCACGAGGGCACGGGGCGCAGCGCCGCCGCCCTGCCGCTCTACCGGGCCGTCCACCGGATCGACCCGGCGTTCATGGACACGGCCGCTCGGCTCGCCGCCATCGCCGAGTACGACGGCTTCGAGGGGTACGAGGGCGTCGACGACCCGTCCGGTCTCGCGACGGTCGCCCTGGGCACGACCGGTGGCGGGCCGGGCGCGGCCGGTGGCGGCACGGGCACGGCCGGCGGTGCGGCGGGCACGCCCGGCGGCGGGGCGGGTACGGAGACGGCGGACGCCGCGGGAGACGGCGAGGGCGACGGGCTGCGGCTCGCGCCGGAGCCGGGCACCCCCCTGCCCGTCCCGCCGCTCCCGGCCGTCCCGTCGGCCGAGACCGCGCGGCACAAGTCGGCGCTCCCCCACCAGGCCGGGCCGCCGCGCTTCCCGGCCGGGCCCACCGATCCCGTCCTGCTCGCCGAGGCGCTCGCCGAGCTGGAGGGGATGGTCGGCCTCGACCCGGTGAAACGCCAGGTCAAGGCGCTCTCGGCGCAGTTGGAGATGGCGCGGTTCCGCGCGGACCAGGGGCTCCCGGTCCAGCCGCCCAAGCGGCACTTCGTCTTCTCCGGCCCCTCCGGCACCGGGAAGACCACGGTCGCACGGATCCTGGGGCGGGTCTTCTACGCCCTCGGGCTGCTGGGCGGCGACCACCTGGTGGAGGCCCAGCGGGCCGATCTGGTCGGCGAGTTCCTCGGGCAGACCGCGGTGAAGGCGAACGAGCTCATCGACTCGGCGCTCGGCGGGGTCCTCTTCGTCGACGAGGCGTACGCGCTCTCCAACACGGGCTACAGCAAGGGCGACGCTTACGGCGACGAGGCCCTCCAGGTGCTCCTGAAACGGGCCGAGGACAACCGCGACCACCTGGTGGTCATCCTCGCGGGCTACCCCGAGGGCATGGACCGGCTGCTCACCACCAACCCGGGGCTCTCCTCGCGCTTCACGTCGCGGGTCGACTTCCCCTCGTACCGCCCGCTCGAACTCACCGCGATCGGCGAGGTCCTGGCGGCGGCCAACGGGGACGGCTGGGACGAGGAGGCGCTGGAGGAGCTGCGCTCGATCGCCGGGCACGTCGTCGAGCAGGGCTGGATCGACGAGCTCGGCAACGGCCGCTTCCTGCGCACGCTGTACGAGAAGTCCTGCGCCTACCGCGACCTGCGGCTCTCCGGATACCCGGGCACGCCGACCCGGGACGACCTGGCCACGCTCAGGCTCGCCGACCTCATGCAGGCGTACGGCGAGGTGCTGTCCGGCCGCGGTCCGGTCGACCGCGGCCCCCAGCAGGAGCCACCCCCCGGCTACTGACCGACGGGCAGCCGGTGGGCCGGGTCGCGGACCTCTCCCACCAGCATCTCCAGGACGTCCTCCAGGGCGACCAGGCCCAGCACCCGCCCCGAGCCGTCCGCGACCTGCGCCAGGTGGGTCGCGGCGCGCCGCATCACCGTGAGGGCGTCGTCGAGGGGCAGCTCCGGGCGGAGCGTAGCCATCGGCCGCCACAGCGGGTGCGGGACGGCCCGCTCCCGCTCCTCCAGGTCGAGGACGTCCTTCACGTGCACGAAGCCCATGAAGGTGCCGGACGCCTGGGCGCGGACCGGGAAGCGCGAGTAGCCGGTCCGTACGGTCAGCTCCTCGATCTCGCGGGGGGTGACCGACGGCGGGACCGTGACCAGGGCGGCCGGGGCGATGAGGACGTCCGTCACCGGGCGGCTGCCCAGTTCGAGCGCGTCCTCCAGGCGCTCCTGCTCGACCGGGTCCAGCAGACCGGCCTGGCCCGCGTCCTCCACGAGCCGGCCGAGCTGCGTCCGGGTGAAGACCGCCTCCACCTCGTCCTTCGGCTCGACCTTGAAGACCCGCAGGACCAGCCGGGCGCACGCGCCGAGCGCGGCCGTGACGGGCCGGCAGAGCCGGGCGAAGCCGACGAGGCCGGGCGCGAGCCAGAGCGCCGTCTTCTCGGGCGCGGCCATCGCCAGGTTCTTCGGGACCATCTCGCCGATGACGAGGTGGAGGAAGACGACCGCGGCGAGGGCGATGACGTAGCCGAGGGGGTGGATCAGGCCCTCGGGGACACCGGCCGTGTGGAAGACCGGTTCGAGGAGGCCGGCGACCGTCGGCTCCGCGACGGCGCCGAGGGTGAGCGAGCAGACGGTGATGCCGAACTGGGCCGCCGCCATCATCTGCGGCAGGTTCTCCAGCCCGTGCAGGACCTGCTGGGCGCGGGCGCCGCCGAGGGGCTCGATCTGGCTGCGGCGGACGGAGACGAGCGCGAACTCGGCCCCGACGAAGAAGCCGTTGGCCAGGACCAGGAGCACGGCGAAGACCAGCTGGAGGAGTTGCAGGGTGCTCATCGGACCGCCCCCGCCGCCACGGACACCCCGGGCGCCTCGGACACCCCTGATGCCACTGATGCCGCCGATGCCCCGGACACCCCTACGGGCTCCGCCGCCGCATCCGTGCGGACGATCCGGACGCGTTCGGCCCGGTAGCGGTCGACCTGGCGGACCGAGAGCCGCCAGCCGGGGAGTTCGGCCCGGTCGCCCGGGGCGGGGATCCGCCCGAGGAGGTCGGCGACGAGCCCGGCGACGGTCTCGTACGGCCCGTCGGGCACGTCGAGGCCTATCCGGCGCAGGGTGTGGACCCGGCAGGATCCGTCCGCCTCCCAGGCGGGCCGGCCGTCCTCGGCGGGCGCCGCGGCCAGCTCGGGACGCCCGTCGGCGGGCGTGTCGTGCTCGTCGCGGACCTCGCCGACGAGCTCCTCCACGATGTCCTCCAGGGTGACGACGCCCGCGGTGCCGCCGTACTCGTCGACGACGACCGCGATGGGCTGCTCCCGGCGCAGCCGCTCCAGGAGGGCCTGGGCGGGCAGGGTGCCGGGGACGAGGAGCGGCGGGACCGAGATCCGGCCGACGGGGGTGCGGAGCCGGGCGTGCGGGGCGACCGCGAGGGCGTCCTTGAGGTGGACCATGCCGACGACCTCGTCGATGCGCTCGCGGTAGACCGGGAAGCGCGAGAGGCCGGTGGCCCGGGTGAGGTTGAGGACGTCGGCCGCGGTCGCGTCCCACTGGAGGGCGCTGACCTTCACGCGCGGCGTCATCACCTGCTCGGCGGTGAGGCCGCCGAGGGAGAGGGTCCGTACGAAGAGGTCGGCGGTGTCCTGTTCGAGCGCACCGGCCAGGGCCGAGTGCCGGGCGAGCGAGACGAGTTCGCCCGGGGTGCGGACGGAGTCCAGCTCCTCGGTGGGCTCGACGCCCAGGAGCCGGACCAGCCGGTTGGCTACCCGGTTGAGCAGCGAGATCACCGGCCGGAAGAGCGCGGAGAAGCGACGCTGCGGGGTGGCGACGAAGCGGGCGACCTGGAGCGGCCGGGAGACCGCCCAGTTCTTCGGCACGAGCTCGCCCACGACCATCTGGAGGGCGGAGGCGAGCAGCATCCCGATCACCACGGCGATCCCGGAGACGGCCCCGGAGGGCAGTCCGGTCGCGGTGAGCGGCCCGTGCAGGAGTCCGGCGAGCGCGGGCTCGGCGAGCATGCCGACGACGAGCGAGGTGATGGTGATGCCGAGCTGGGTGCCGGAGAGCTGGAAGGAGAGCTCGCGGAGCGCGGTGACGACGGTGCGGGCGCGCCGGTCGCCGGCGGCCGCGGCCCGCTCGGCCTCGGCGCGCTCGACGGTCACGAGACCGAACTCGGCGGCCACGAAGAAGCCGTTGGCGAGGATGAGAAGGAAGGCCGCGCAGAGCAGCAGGAGAGAGACGATCATGCCGCCGCCTCCGGAGAGGTGGCGGCGCGGGTACTACCGGATGATCCGTCCATTGCTGGAGGGAGTCACTCCTCGGGTCGAAGGGGAGCCTCGCGGGCCGTGAAGCGGGGGCCCTACACGTGCGAGGCGGTGGTGCCGCTCGGCACCACCGCCTCCAGAGTAGTCACGCGGACGCCCCGCGTGGCAGGGGGTCAGCCCCGTATGGGGGACAGACCGGGGTTCCCCCTGGCCGTCCCCCCTACGGGAGGCCCGGGTCTCAGGCCGCTTCCGCGCCCGTCCCGTGCTGGTCCGCCAGGGCCCGCAGGGCGCGGGCGTCCCGGATCGCCGACTCCTTGGCGATGCCGGGCTGGATGCCGAGCGCGGGCATGCTCGTGCCGTCGCTGAGGTCGAGGAAGACCCACGGGTCGCCGGGGCGGAGGTTGACCTTGAGGATCTCCGCCCAGGCGAGCCGCCGCGTCCGGGTGATGTTGACGACCGTGACGCCCTCGTCGTCGGCGACGACCTTGGGGCGGCTGAGCAGGACGAGGACCCCGGTGAGCAGCGCCGCCGTGAAGACGAAGCTGACGCGCTCCCCCGGGCTGAGCCGCTCCAGCATCAGCGCGACGGCGGTGATGACGGCGAACATCGCGGCGCCCACGGTCAGCAGCACGGCCCGGGTGCGCCCGGGACGGAAGGTGACCGGAAGGGCGGGGGCAGTCGACTGGGACATCGGGGGTTCCTCGGAGCCTGGGGACGTGCGTACGTGCCGGGGATGCGGCCCGGGGTGTGTGTGGGGCCCCGGGCCGGCCGTCAGAGGCGGCAGGCGTGGATGGCGGTGGTGAGGATGGCGCGGGCGCCGATCTCGTACAGGTCGTCCATGATCCGCTGCGCCTCCTTGGCGGGGACCATCGCGCGGACGGCGACCCAGCCCTCGTTGTGCAGCGGGGAGACGGTCGGCGACTCGAGGCCCGGGGTGAGGGCGACGGCCTGCTCCAGGTGCTCGGCGCGGCAGTCGTAGTCCATCATCACGTACGAGCGGGCGACCAGGACGCCCTGGAGGCGGCGCAGGAACTGCTGGACCTGCGGGTGGTCCTCCGGGGCGCCGTGGCGGCGGACGACGACGGCCTCGGAGGTGAGGATCGGCTCGCCGATGACCTCGAGGCCGGCGTTGCGCAGGCTGGTGCCGGTCTCGACGACGTCCGCGATGACCTGGGCGACGCCCAGCTGGATCGCGGTCTCGACGGCGCCGTCCAGGTGGACGACGGAGGCGTCGACGCCCTGGTCGGCGAGGTGCTTGGCGACGATGCCCTCGTAGGAGGTGGCGATCGTCATGCCGCCGAAGTCCTCGACGCCGTTCGCCGTGCCCGGCCGGGTCGCGTAACGGAAGGTGGAGCGGCCGAAGTTCAGCGCGAGGATCTCCTCGGCGCTGGCTCCGGAGTCCAGGAGCAGGTCACGGCCGGTGATGCCGATGTCCAGCTTCCCGGAGGCGACGTAGATCGCGATGTCCTTCGGCCGCAGGTAGAAGAACTCGACCTCGTTGTCGGGGTCGATCACCACCAGTTCCTTGGACTCCTTGCGCTGGCGGTAGCCGGCCTCATGGAGCATGGCCGACGCAGGTCCGGAGAGGGAACCCTTGTTGGGAACGGCGATGCGCAGCATGAGGTGAGCTTCCTTTGCCTGGGAGTGTGCGGACCTGGGGTGTTCGGAACGGTGGTGCGGGTGTGCTCAGAGGTGGGCGTAGACGTCGTCGAGGGAGATCCCGCGGGCGACCATCATCACCTGGACGTGGTACAGCAGCTGGGAGATCTCCTCGGCGGCCGCTTCCTTGCCCTCGTACTCGGCGGCCATCCAGACCTCGGCGGCCTCCTCGACGACCTTCTTGCCGATGGCATGGACGCCCTTGTCCACCAGCTCCGCGGTGCGGGAGGTGGCCGGGTCGCCGCTCTCGGCCTTGAGCTTCAGCTCGGCGAAGAGCTCTTCGAAAGTCTTGCGGGTTCCGTTCGCCATGATGTCCTTAGAGTACGGGGTCGGGAGACGCCACTCAGCGCCAGGGTTCGCTGACCGTGCGCAGCGTGGTGGCGGTGGCGACGGCGGCGGTGACCGCTTCGTGGCCCTTGTCCTCGGATGAGCCCTCGAGGCCGGCCCGGTCGAGGGCCTGCTCCTCGTTGTCGACGGTGAGGACGCCGAATCCGACGGGTACGCCGGTGTCGATCGAGACCTGGGTGAGGCCGTGGGTCACGCCCTGGCACACGTACTCGAAGTGCGGGGTTCCGCCCCGGATGACCACACCGAGCGCGACGATGGCATCGTAGCCGCGCCCGGCGAGGACCTTGGCCACGACGGGGAGCTCGAAGCTGCCGGGGACGCGCAGCAGGGTGGGCTCGTCGATGCCGAGCTCGCTGAGGGCGCGCAGGGCGCCGTCGACGAGGCCGTCCATGATCTTCTCGTGCCACTGGGCCGCGATGACCGCGACCCGGAGGTCGCCGCAGTTCTTCACGCTGAGGACGGGTGCGCCCTTGCCGCTCATGTCTCTCCTAGCCGTTCTTTCGTACGTACGTGATTGCCGGTGAACGTGACCACAGGTCGCGTGACTACAGGTCGCGTGACCACAGGTCGCGTGACTGCTGCTCGCGTGACTACTGGTTGCCGCAGGTGGAGCCCTGCGAGCCGTCGAGCCACGGCAGGTCGTGGCCCATCCGGTCGCGCTTGGTGCGCAGGTAGCGGAGGTTGTGCTCGCCGGCCGTGACCGGCATGGGCTCGCGGCCCTCGACCCGCAGACCGTGCCGGGTGAGGGCCTCGATCTTGTCGGGGTTGTTGGTCATCAGCCGCAGGCCGCGGACGCCGAGGTCGGCGAGGATCTGGGCGCCGGCCGCGTAGTCGCGGGCGTCGGCGGGCAGGCCGAGTTCCAGGTTGGCGTCGAGGGTGTCGCGCCCCTGCTCCTGGAGCTCGTACGCGCGCAGCTTGGAGAGCAGCCCGATGCCGCGCCCCTCGTGGCCGCGCAGGTAGACGACGACGCCACGGCCGGCCTCCTGGATGCGGTCCATGGAGGCCTGGAGCTGCGGGCCGCAGTCGCAGCGGAGCGAGTGGAAGATGTCGCCGGTCAGGCACTCGGAGTGGACGCGGACGAGGAGGTCCTCGCCGTCCCCGATCTCGCCGTGGACGAGGGCGACGTGTTCGACGCCGTCCACGGTGGAGCGGTAGCCGTACGCGGTGAAGTCGCCGTGCGCGGTGGGGAGCCGGACCTCGGCCTCGCGGCGCACGGTCGGCTCGGCGGAGCGGCGGTACGCGATCAGGTCCTCGATGGAGATGATCGTGAGGCCGTGCTTGCGGGCGAAGGGCACCAGTTCGGGCAGGCGCAGCATGACGCCGTCCTCGCCGGCGATCTCGACGATCGCGCCGGCCGGGCGCAGGCCCGCGAGGCGGGCGAGGTCGACGGCGGCCTCGGTGTGGCCGTTGCGGACGAGGACGCCGCCGGCCTTGGCGCGGAGCGGGAAGACGTGTCCGGGGCGGACGAAGTCGGAGGGCTCGTGGCGGCCGCTCGCCAGCATCCGCAGGGTGGTGGCGCGGTCGGCGGCGGAGATGCCGGTGGTGACGCCGTACGCCGGGGACGCGTCGACGGAGACGGTGAAGGCGGTCCGCATCGACTCGGTGTTGTGGTCGACCATCTGCGGGAGCTCGAGGCGCTGGAGCTCCTCGTCCTCCATGGGGGCGCAGATGAGGCCGCGGCACTCGCTCATCATGAAGGCGACGATCTCGGGGGTCGCCTTCTCGGCGGCGATGACGAGGTCGCCCTCGTTCTCGCGGTCCTCGTCGTCGACGACGACGACGGGGCGCCCGGCGGCGATGTCCCGGATGGCCTGCTCGACGGGGTCGAGGGCGAGGTCGGTGGCGTCCCAGAGGGGGTTCGTGGTCATGCGTGGGCTCCTTCCAGGACGGTGGCGCCACTGCGCGAGCGCAGCCACCAGTCGCGCATGCCCCACAGGACGAGCGCGCCGTAGATGACGTACACGAAGCCGGAGAAGGCGTAGCCGTTGGCGAAGTTCAGCGGGACGCCGACCAGGTCGACGAGCAGCCAGGCGAACCAGAACTCGACCATGCCGCGGGACTGGGCGTACATGGCGACGATCGTGCCGACGAAGATGTACGCGTCGGGCCACGGGTCCCAGGACAGCTCGGGGAACGCGGTGAAGAGCATCGCGACGGCGACGGTACCGAGGGCGGCCGCGCCGACCAGCGCGCCGCGCTCGCGCCAGGTGGCGAAGCGGACGGCGATGGAGCCGTCCTGGGCGTTCTGGCGCCCGCGGTTCCACTGCCACCAGCCCCAGGCGGCCACCAGCATGACGACGACCTGCTTGCCCGCGCTGCCCGCGAGGTGGCCGGCGGCGAAGGCGACGAAGAGGATCACGCCGGAGAGGAACTGGGCCGGCCAGGTCCATATCGACCGGCGCCAGCCGAGCGCGAGCGCGACCAGGCCGATCGTGTTGCCGATCATGTCGGACCACTTGATGTGCTGGCCGAGGACGGTGAACGCCTCGGAGTTGAGCCAGTTCACTTGACGTTCTCCCGGGCGCTGGGGCCGAGCAGCCGCTCGACGTACTTGGCGATGACGTCCACTTCGAGGTTGACCGGGTCGCCGGACTTCTTGATGCCGAGCGTGGTCAGGGCGAGGGTGGTGGGGATGAGGCTGATGGTGAACCAGTCGTCGGCGACCTCGACGACGGTGAGGCTGACGCCGTCGACCGTGATCGAGCCCTTCTCGACGACGTACCGCGCGAGGTGGGTGGGGAGGCCGACCTTGACGAGCTCCCAGTGCTCGGACGGGGTCCGTTCGAGGATGGTGCCGGTGCCGTCCACGTGGCCCTGGACGATGTGACCGCCGAGGCGGCCGCCGACGGCCATGGGCCGCTCCAGGTTGACGCGGCTGCCGACGGCGAGGGCGCCGAGGCTGGAGCGCTTGAGGGTCTCGGCCATGACGTCGGCGGTGAACTCGCCGTCGCCGAACTCCACGACCGTGAGACAGACACCGTTGACGGCGATGGAGTCGCCGTGCTGGGCGCCTTCCGTGACCAGGGGGCCGCGCAGGCGGAAGCGGGAGGCGTCCTCCAGCTGCTCGACGGCGACGACCTCGCCCAGTTCTTCGACGATTCCGGTGAACACGGTCAGTGCTCCTTCTGGGGAGTGGCGGTGATGCGAAGGTCGGGGCCGAAGCGGACGGTCTCGGTGATGTCGAGCCGCAACGCGTCGGTGATGGTGCCGATTCCCGCGTCGGCGAGGACCTGGGGGCCCGCGCCGAGGAGAACCGGGGCGAGGTAGCCGACGACCTGGTCGACGGCGCCCGCGGCGAGGAAGGCGCCCGCGAGGGTGGGGCCGCCTTCGAGGAGGACGGAGCGGACGCCGCGCTCGTGCAGGGCGTCCAGGAGGGCGGGTACGGAGAGACCGCGCTCGGCCCTGGGGAGCCGTACGACGTCGGGGAGGTCGGTGACGGCGTCCTCGGCGACCGCGATCAGGGTCGGCGCGGCGTCGTCGAGGACGCGGGCGCCGGGCTTGACCGCGCCCGCCTCGGTGTCGACGACGACCCGGAGCGGCTGGACGGCTCCCTCCACGCCCCGTACGGCCAGGTGGGGGTCGTCGGCGCGGGCGGTGCCGGAGCCGACCACGACGGCGTCGGCCTCGGCGCGCAGCCGGTGGACGTCGGCGCGGGACTCGGCGGAGGTGATCCAGCGGGAGGTGCCGTCGGCGGCGGCGCTGCGGCCGTCGAGGGTGGCGGCGTACTTCCAGCGGACGAAGGGGCGGCCGCGGCGGACGGAGGTGAGCCAGGCGATGTTGACGGCCTCGGCCTCGTCCTCCAGGAGGCCACGGGAGACCTCGACCCCGGCGGCGCGCAGGGTCTCCGCACCGCCCGTGGCCTGCGGGTTCGGGTCGCCGACCGCGTAGACGACCCGGCTGACCCCGGCCTCGACGAGGGCCTGCGCGCAGGGGCCGGTGCGGCCGGTGTGGTTGCAGGGTTCGAGGGTGACGTAGGCGGTGCCGCCGCGGGCCAGGACGCCGGCCTCGCGCAGGGCGTGGACCTCGGCGTGCGGGCCGCCGGCGCGCTGGTGCCAGCCCTCGCCGACCGGGTGGCCGGAGGCGTCGGTAATGACGCAGCCGACGACGGGGTTGGGGCTCGTGGCGCCGGTTCCGCGTGCGGCGAGCGCGACGGCTCGGCGCATGGCGGTGATGTCGGCCTGCTGGGCCACCGGGTCCTCCTGCCTCTTCGGGCACGGACTCCGGGGCTGTCGATGACGACAGAGAGCGGGTGGGACGACTCGCACGGGGTGCGCCGAAAGGGCCGCGTCCCACGGGTACGCCGACGCGGCACGAGCCGACACGGCGACCAGCGGACGATACGGCCGGCACACCTCCGGAGAGGGGTCACCCGCCGCGCACTGCCTCCCATCCGGACTTTCACCGTCGGTCCAGGAATTTCACCTGGTCAACCGGCCGCTGGCTGCGGACGGGTCGCGGACTATACCGCCGGTTCGGAATTACACCGACCCCGGAGTGCGCTGCTGCTGATACAGGGCCAGTGTGCCACGCCCGGCGCGAGCCCATGCGGCCGAGGGCTGTGGCCTGGCTCACACGAGACCAATATCTCTCCGCATGGTCCAGACCTATTGACGCACTGGTCTAGTCCTCTTAATGTCCGTGTCACCTCCGAGGTACCCGGCCCGACGGTGTGCGCACTCCCCGGGCCCAACACGACCCACCCCCTTGTTCGTTGTGTTTTCCACCTCCCCAGGAGGAACCCATCGTGCTGTCCCCCACGACCAAGAGAGCCTCTGCGCTCGCGTCCGGCGCGGCCGTCGCCGGACTGCTGCTCAGCTCTCTCTCCGGCGGCGTCTCGTACGCGGCCGACAACGAGTCCTGTCGTCCCGACGGGCTCTACAAGACCCCCGGCGTCGACGTCCCGTACTGCTCGGTCTACGACACCGAGGGCCGCGAGAAAATGGGCGCGGACCACCAGCGCCGGGTCATCGGCTACTTCACCGGCTGGCGCGACGGCAAGAACGGCCAGCCCGCCTACCTGGCCAAGGACATTCCGTGGGACAAGATCACCCACATCAACTACGCCTTCGGCCACATCGGCGGTGACAACAAGCTCTCCGTCGGGACGGACGGTCCGAACAACGCGGCCACGGGAATGACCTGGCCCGGCGTCGCCGGTGCCGAGATGGACCCCGCCTTCGCGTACAAGGGGCACTTCAACCTGCTCAACAAGTTCAAGAAGCAGCACCCGAACGTCAAGACGCTGATCTCGGTCGGCGGCTGGGCGGAGACCGGCGGCTACTTCGCGGACAACGGCGACCGGGTCAACTCCGGCGGCTTCTACTCGATGGCCACCAACGCCGACGGCTCGGTCAACCAGGCCGGCATCGACACCTTCGCGACCTCCGCGGTCGACTTCATCCGCAAGTACGGGTTCAACGGCGTCGACATCGACTACGAGTACCCGACCACGATGAAGGACGCGGGCAACCCGCTCGACTGGACCTTCGCCAACGCGCGCCGCGCCGGGCTCGTCCAGGGCTACGCGGCCCTCATGAAGTCCCTGCGCGAGAAGCTGGACACGGCCGGCGCCGCCGACGGCAAGCACTACATGCTGACCGTCGCCGCCCCCTCCTCCGGCTACCTGCTGCGCGGCATGGAGACGTTCCAGATGCAGAAGTACCTGGACTACGTCAACATCATGTCCTACGACCTGCACGGCGCCTGGAACGAGTACGTCGGTCCGAACGCCTCGCTCTTCGACGACGGCAAGGACGGCGAGCTCGCCGCGGCCAACGTCTACGGCTCCTCGCAGTACGGCGGCATCGGCTACCTCAACACCGACTGGGCCTACCACTACTTCCGCGGCTCGATGCCGGCCGGCCGCATCAACATCGGCCTGCCGTACTACACCCGCGGCCACAAGAACGTGCAGGGCGGCACCGACGGCCTGTGGGGCAAGGCCTCCGCGGCCACCTGCCCGGCCGGGGCGGGCCTGACCAAGTGCGGTGACGGCGCCACCGGCATCGACAACCTGTGGCACGACAAGGACACCAACGGTGTCGAGTCGCCCGCGGGCTCCAACCCGATGTGGCACGCCAAGAACCTCGAGAAGGGGATCGTCGGCGACTACGTCACCCAGTACGGCTTCCCGGCGAACACGACGCTGACCGGCACCTACGCCCGCAAGTACGACTCGACCCTGGTCGCGCCGTGGCTGTGGAACGCGCAGAAGAAGGTCTTCCTCTCCACCGAGGACGAGCAGTCCGTGGCCGCGAAGGCCGACTACGTGGTCGACCGCGGCATCGGCGGCACCATGGTCTGGGAGATGGCCGGCGACTACGCCTGGAACGCCGCCAAGGGCCAGTACGAGATGGGCTCCACGCTCACCTCGCTGATGTACGACAAGTTCAAGGCGGCCACCCCGTACGGCGCGAAGAAGTCCAACAAGGCGCTGCCGGCCCAGGCCGTGAACATCGAGACCCAGTTCACCGAGTTCAAGCTGGGCGACTCGAACTACCCGATCACGCCGAAGATCAAGATCACCAACAGGACGGCGACGACGCTGCCCGGCGGCACGGAGTTCCAGTTCGACTACTCCACCTCGGCCCCGGCCAACGCCTCCGACCAGTCCGGCTTCGGCACCAAGGTCATCAGCAGCGACCACACGGGCTCCAACGTGGGCGGCCTGAAGGGCGACTTCCACCGCGTCTCGCTGAAGCTCCCGGCCTGGCAGTCCCTGGCCCCCGGCGCGACGATCGACCTGTCGTTCAACTACTACCTGCCGGTGTCCACCCCCTCCAACTGGACGGTGAACATCAACGGCACGACGTACGCCCTCGCCGGTGACCTGGCGCGCGGCACGACGGTCGTGGAGCCCGGCTCCACCACTCCGCCGACCACCCCGCCGACCACGCCGCCCACCACCCCGCCGACGACTCCCCCGACCACGCCTCCGACGACCCCGCCGACGACGCCGCCCACCACGGGCTGCACCGCCCCGGCGTACGTGGCCGGCACGGTCTACAACGCGGGCAACCTCGTCTCCCACAAGGGCCACACCTGGAAGGCCCAGTGGTGGACCCAGAACGAGGAGCCGGGCACGACCGGCGAGTGGGGCGTCTGGAAGGACCAGGGCGCCTGCTGAGGCGGAACGCCTGAGAACGACCCCCTGAGAGCAGTCCCCCGAAACCCCCCGGCGGCGGACTCACGGCCCTTGCCGCCGCCGGGCTCCCACCCCCGCGCCGCACCCCCTTCCGAGGGGGTGCGGCGCTCGGGTGTTCCCGGGTGCTTCCGGAAGCGCGCGTCTACGGGAAGAGCTCGTCCTGCGCCGCGTCGCGGGCGCGCAGGAGGGCGCCGCGCAGGACGGCCGCGTCGCCGAGGGCGGTGGCCCGGACCTCGGCGCGCAGCGGCGAGAGCCGCGCGAGCCCGGTCTCCACCCGGGAGGCCAGACCGGGGCCGCCCCGGTGCCCGGTCTCCCCGCCGAGCACCACGCAGCCGGGATCGAGTACGGAGACGACGGCGGCGGCACCGATCGCGAGGCGCTCCGCCAGCGCGTCGAGGAAGACGTCCGCCCCGCCGCCGGGGGCGGACGCACCGGGGGACAGCGCCGTGGCCGGGTCGAGGCCGTGGGTGGCGGCGAGGGTGTCGACGGCGGCCGCGCAGGCCAGTTCGTGGAAGCCGCCGTCGCAGCTCGTGCCCGACGGCAGGCCCGAGGTGCCGGGGACGGGCAGGAAGCCGATCTCGCCCGCTCCGCCGGAGGCCCCGCGCCTGACCCGGCCGCCGAGGACGACGGCGGCGCCGACGCCCTGGCCGAGCCAGAGGAGCACGAAGTCCTCGCGGTCGCGGGCCGCGCCCTCGCGGAGTTCGGCCGTGGCGGCGAGGTTGGTCTCGTTCTCGACGAGCACGCGGGCGGGCAGCCGTTCCTGGAGGACGGCGACGAGCCGCCGGTGCCAGGCCGGCAGCCCGGTGGAGTCGCGGAGTTCCCCGGTGGCGGGGTCGATCAGGCCGGGCGCGCCCACGGCCACGGTGTGGAGCCGGTCGACACCGGCCTCCTTCGCGGTGCGCTCCAGGAGCGTGACCGCCTTCTCGACGGCGGGTCCGGTGGCGCTGTCGCCGCCGACCGGAACGGACGCCTCGGCGAGCGTGGTGCCGAGGAGGTCGGCGACGACGACGGAGACCGAGTCGGTGCGCACGTCGAGCGCCGCGAGGTGGGCGCGCTCGGCGACGATCCCGTACAGCTTGGCGTTGGGGCCACGGCGCTCCGCGCCCGACTCCCCCACGACGTGGACGAGGCCGGACTCCCGGAGTCGCTCGACGAGGTCGGCGACGGTCGGCCGGGAGAGTCCGGTGAGGGTCTTGAGCTGAGCGGCCGTCAACGGGCCCTCGTCCTGGAGCAGTCGCAGGGCGAGCCGGTCGTTGATGGCCCGCGCGGTGCTCGGGGATGCGGCCATACGGGGATCCTCTCAGACGCGGTGCTGCCGGGAATCCCTCCCGCTATCTATTTATCAGGAAGGGTCCCTGATAGTTTACGGCGCATCGACTCCGCACTCCGCACAGGGAGGGACCATGACGGCCGAGCCCGTCTTCGCCACCGATCGCCTGCGACGGGCGCGCTTCGCCGTCGCCGCCGTCTTCTGCGTCCACGGCGCGGTGACCGGCAGCTTCGCGACCCGCATCCCCTGGATCCAGGAGCACGCGGGCGTCAGCGCCGGTCAGCTCGGTCTCGCCCTCGCCTTCCCCGCGCTCGGAGCCTCCCTCGCGATGCCGCTGGCCGGGGCGGTCTCCCACCGCCTCGGCGCGCGCACCGCGCTGCGCGTCCTGCTGGCCCTGTGGACCCTCTCGCTCGCGCTCCCCTCGCTCGCCCCGAACGTCTGGGGCCTGTGCGGGGTCCTCTTCGTGTACGGGGCGACCGCCGGCATGTCCGACGTGGCGATGAACGCGCTGGGCGTCGAGACCGAGACCCGGCTCGGGAAGTCCATCATGTCGAGCCTGCACGGCATGTGGAGCGTGGGCGCGCTGCTCGGCTCCGCCACCGGCACGCTCGCCGCCCACCTCGGCGGCGACGCCCGGGCCCACCACCTGATCGCCGCCGTCGCGCTCACCGCGCTGGGCCTGGTCTTCTGCCAGGGCGTCCTCGACGTGCAGAGCGCGCCGGACGGGGAGGCGCCGCCGCGCTTCTCGCTGCCGCCGAAGTCCGCGCTGGTCATCGGCGCCATCGGCTTCTGCGCCGTCTTCGCCGAGGGCGCCAGCCTCGACTGGTCGGCCGTCTACCTCCGCGACGAGCTGAGTGCCTCGGCCGGGACCGCCGCCGCCTCCACGACCGCCTTCGCCCTGACGATGGCGGTGGCCCGGCTGGCCGGCGACCGGGTCGTGGACCGCTTCGGGGCGGTCCGTACGGTACGGGCCGGGGGCGCAGTCGCCACCCTCGGCGGCCTCATGGTCGTCCTCGCCCCGCACCCCGCCGTGGCGATGGCCGGTTTCGGTCTGATCGGACTCGGCATCGCCGTCGTCGTCCCGCTCGCCTTCGCCGCCGCCGCGCGCAGCGGTCCGAACCCGAGCCAGGCCATCGCGGGCGTAGCCACGATCACGTACACCTCGGGCCTCATCGCGCCCTCGGCGATCGGCGGCATCGCCGACGCGACCTCGCTGGTCTTCTCCTTCTGCCTGGTCACGCTGCTCGCCCTGGGGCTCGTGGCCGGCGCCGGCGTGCTGCGGACCGGGTCGCGCGGGGCCACAGCGAAGGCCGACGGGGCGGGGGCCGCGCCGGCGAGGAGCGCGGGGCCGGTCGCGTAGGAGCTCGGGGCCGGTCGCGTCGGAGCACGGGGCCGGAGCCTCGGCCGTGAAGCGGTACCGGCAGGTCATCACGCATAGCATGTGGCTGGACTTTTGCGGTCACGCCCTCGCGAGCGGTCGGCCGCCGGAACCTCGGAACGGGAGCGACCTCATGAACCTCGGCGTGCGCTGGACCCTGCACGGCGACGGAAGAACACCGGCTCCCGGGGCCGTCGTCCGGCCGGACGAACGGCTCTCCTGGCCCCGTACCGTCGGCCTCGGCGCCCAGCACGTCGTCGCCATGTTCGGCGCGTCGTTCGTCGCCCCGGTCCTCATGGGCCTGGACCCGAACCTCGCGATCATGATGTCCGGTGTCGCCACCGCGATCTTCCTGCTCGCGACCCGCGGCACCGTCCCGTCGTACCTGGGCTGCTCGCTCTCCTTCGTCGGCGTCGCCGCAGCCATCCGCGCCTCGGGCGGCACCAGCGCCACCGTGACCGGCGCGGTGCTCGTCGTCGGCGCGGTGCTCTTCCTCGCGGGTCTCGCGGTGCGGAAGTTCGGCGCGCGGATCATCCACGCGGCGATGCCCCCGGTCGTGACCGGCGCCGTCGTCATGCTGATCGGCTTCAACCTCGCCCCGGTCACCGCGTCCACCTACTGGCCGCAGGACCAGTGGACGGCGCTGCTCGTCATGCTGTTCACCGGTCTGGCCGTGGTCTGCCTGCGCGGTTTCTGGTCCCGCATCGCGATCTTCCTCGGCCTCCTCTTCGGCTACGGCATCTCCTGGGTCTTCGACCTCGTCTTCGGCAAGATCCACTCGATGTCCCCGAGCGGCCAGGTCACCGACCACTGGCGGCTCGACCTCTCCGGCGTCGGGAAGGCCGACTGGATCGGCCTTCCCTCCTTCCACGGCCCGAGCTTCGAGTGGTCCGCGGTCCTCGTCGCCCTGCCCGTCGTCATCGCCCTCATCGCCGAGAACGCCGGTCACGTCAAGGCCGTCGGCGAGATGACCGGCGACAACCTGGACGACAAGCTGGGCACCGCGATCGCCGCCGACGGCGCCGCCTCGATGCTGTCGACCGCCGTGGGCGGCCCGCCGAACACCACGTACTCCGAGAACATCGGCGTCATGGCCGCCACCCGGGTCTACTCCACCGCCGCCTACTGGGCCGCCGCCGGCTTCGCGCTCCTCTTCGGCCTCTGCCCGAAGTTCGGCGCGGTCGTCGCCGCGATCCCCGGTGGTGTCCTCGGCGGCATCACCGTCATCCTGTACGGCATGATCGGCCTCCTCGGCGCCCAGATCTGGATCAACGCCGAGGTCGACCTGCGCAACCCGCTCAACCTGGTCCCGGCCGCCGCCGGCATCATCATCGGCGTCGGCGGCGTGAAGCTGACCTTCACCGACACCTTCGAGCTCGGCGGCATCGCGCTCGGCACGATCGTCGTCATCACCGGCTACCACGTGCTGCGGGCCTTCGCCCCGGCCCACCTCAAGGAGCAGGAGCCCCTCCTGGACTCCGGCACCAGCTCGTACGAGAAGAGCGACGGCGACGCGTCGAAGAACTGACTGATTCGCCCGATCCGGGGAAGCCGGGCCGGAGGTGTTCCCCCGACGGCCCGGCGGCTGGAAACGTGCCACCCATGGCACAGACCCCCGTGGCGCAGACCCAGCAGATCAGGCAGCAGCAGGCCGGAGAACTCGGGCCGTTCGTGGCCGTCGACCCCGTCGTGGACCGGATGCGGGCCCTGCGGGGCACCTGGCACCCGGCCGACGGGGTCGGCGTCTTCAACCGGGTCTACCTGACCGTCACCGAGGAGATCGGCCACGCCATCGAGGCGGGCACCTTCGCCGACCGGCGGGCCGCCGCGACCCTCGACGTACGGTTCGCCCAGCGCTATCTGGCGGCGGTGGACGCCGTCGCCACCGGGGCCCCGCCGCCCGCCTGCTGGCGGCCCCTGTTCCAGTACCGCAGCCATCCGGGCGTCCGCCCGCTCCAGTTCGCGCTGGCCGGGATCAACGCCCACGTCGGCCACGACCTGGCGCTCGCCGTGGTCGACACCTGCCGGACCCTGGAGTGCGCCCCCGGCGACCTGGAGGACGAGTTCGACCGGGTCGGGGACATCCTGGTGCTCCTGGAGGAGCGGATCCGGGAGGAACTGACTCCGGGCCCGGACCTCCTGGAGATCGCGGACCCGCTGACGCACCTGCTCGGCGCGTGGAGCCTGGACCGGGCCCGCGACGGGGCCTGGCTCGCCGCGCGCTCGCTCTGGCAGCTGCGCGGCCTGCCCGAGCTGGCCGGGGAGTTCACGGAACGCCTCGACCGCTCGGTGGGCCTGGTGGGTCGGATGCTGCTCACGCCCCTGACCAGGCCCTGATCCGTGAGGGGATCGCCCCGTGAGGGGATCAGTCCTCCGGCAGCTCGACCGGGGCGATCTCGTCGTACACGTCGCCCGGACCCGGGTTGGTGGCGTCGGTCGCGCCGCCGAAGTGGTGCATCACGCCCCACACCGCGTTGAGCGCCGTCTGCACCGCGCCCTCGGCCCAGCCGGCCGTCCAGGAGATGTCGTCGCCCGCGAGGAAGATGCCCCGCTTGTCCTCGGGCAGCCGGTCCTGCATGAAGTGCGTGAACAGGCGGCGCTGGTAGCGGTAGTGGCCCGGCAGGTTCGCCTTGAAGGCGCCCATGAAGTAGGGCTCGTTCTCCCACGAGACCGTCACCGGGTTGCCGATGATGTGCTTGCGGATGTCGACCTTCGGGTAGATCTCGCCGAGCGACTTCAGCATGACCTCCATCCGCTCGTTCGCGGAGAGCGGCAGCCACTTCAGGCTGTCGTCGCACCACGTGTACGAGAGGCAGATCGTCGCCGGCTTGTCCGGGCCGTCGTCCAGGAGGTACGTGCCGCGGGTCATCCGGTCGGTCAGCGTCATCGACATGACGTCACGGCCGGTCTCCTCGTCCTTGTCCAGCCAGAACGGCCGGTCGACCGGGACGAACAGCTTCGAGGACTCCATGTAGTGGGTCCGCTCGATCGCCGTCCAGTGGTCGATCGGGAAGAGCGAGTCGTCGCAGGCGATCTTGGAGAGCAGCATCCAGGACTGGGCGGTGAAGATCGCCGCCTGGTACGTGCGGATGTCGCCGGAGGCGTCGGTGACCGTGATGCGGTTCCCGGCGGTCCGGTTCAGGCGGGTGACGGCCGGCTTCGGCGCGCCCCCGTGCAGGGAGCTGAGCGAGGTGCCCTGCGCCCAGTGGACGATCTTCTCCGGCTCGCGCTCCCACAGGCGCAGCGGCAGCTGCTGGGAACCGCCGACGATGCCGCGGTGGTGGTCGTCGGCCTCGGTGTAGACGACGCGGAGGATCTCCAGGATGGAGTTGGGGAAGTCGGTGTCCCAGCCGCCCGTGCCGAAGCCGACCTGGCCGAAGATCTCGCGGTGCCGGAAGGACTTGAAGGACTCGGACTCGCAGAGGTAGCCGTAGAAGGTCTGGTTGTCGAGCTTCTCGACGAGCTTGGCCCAGATCTCGCGGATGCGCGGGACGTCGCGCTCGCGCATGGCCTGGTTCATGTCGGAGAAGTCCGCGCCCTCCTCCAGGCAGGCGTTCCACGCGTTCATCACGTCGCGGTAGACCTGCGGGAGGTCGTCGACGGTGGTGGCGTAGTGCGCCTCGCCCTTGAGGTCGACGACGGTCGATGGGGTCGACTCGGCGAGCGGGTTGGGGAACGGCGTGGTCTCCAGGCCGACGAGGTCGATGTAGTGCTGGAGCGCGGTCGAGGAGGGCGGGAAGCGCATCGCGCCCATCTCGGCGGTGAGGCCCTCGGTGCCCGTGCCCTCGAAACCGACGGTCCGCAGGCGGCCGCCGATCTGGTCGGCCTCGTAGACGACGGGCTTGAGGCCCATCTTCATGAGCTCGTACGCGGCGATGACGCCGGACAGGCCGCCGCCGATGACCGCGACCTCGGTGCCGTGCGCGGTGGCCGGGACCTGGCCGAGGCCGGCCGGGTGGGCCAGGAAGTCGTCGTAGGCGTACGGGAAGTCCGGACCGAACATGGTGATCGGCGGCTGGCCGTCGCTGTGCGGAACGGCGGTCGTGGGCACCGTGGACGTCATGGGGTACGGACTCCTTGCACGGAAAAAAGATGTGGCAGGTCGGGAGGGCTGGGGGCGGCTCAGACGAGGGGGCCGTAGAGGCCCGGGCGCCGGTCGCGGAGGTAGGGGTTCTCGGCGCGCGAGGCCGCCAGGAGGTCGGGGTCGGCGTCGCCGAAGACGAGCTCCTCGCCGCGGCCGGCCCGGGCCCGGGCGGTGCCGTCGGGACCGGCGAGGGCGGAGAGGCCGACGAACTCGAAGTCGCCCTCGGGCCCGGTGCGGTTGGCGTACGCGATGTACAGCTGGTTCTCGAAGGCGCGGACCGGCACCACGGACAGGGGCACGACCTCGGCGGGGTGCATGAGCGCGGTCGGCACGAGGAGGAGGTCGGTGCCGGCCAGCGCGTGCGCCCGTACGTTCTCCGGGAACTCGACGTCGTAGCAGATCATCATGCCGACGGTCAGTCCGCCGAGCTCGGCCTGGACGACGGCCTCGTCGCCGGGGGTGAACCAGGCGGACTCGAAGCCGCCGAAGAGGTGGGTCTTGCGGTACCGGACGAGCGAGGTGCCGTCGGCGTCGAAGAGCTGCGCCGCATTGTAGAGGACCCCGTGGGCCTCGGTGTCCCGCTCCGGGTAGCCGTAGCCGACGGCGAGGCCGTGGCGCACGGCGATCGCGGCGACGGCGCGGGCGGACGGGCCGTCCGCCGGCTCGGCGAGGCGCGCCATGGCGTCGCCGATCGCGTACCCCGTGAGGAAGAGCTCGGGGGCGAGCAGCACGTCCGCTCCGGCGGCCGCGGCGCGGCCGGCGGCCTCGTCGAGGATCTTGAGGTTGGCGGCCACGTCACCGAGCTCGCCGGAGCTCTGGAGCAGGGCGGTGCGCAGCGCGGGCATGGGCGATCCTCGGGGGGTGGGAAACGGGGAGGGAGACCTCAAAAACGGTACGGTTCCGGGCTCGCCGGGGACAAGGCTGGACCGTTGTGCACCGACCGTCGAACCGTTGCGCGATCGGACGGGCGTGCGGCGATTCGTTGCGTACGGCTCCGACCACGGTCGCGGGGCCCCTCCCCCGCGCGGCGGAGGGGGACCGTCCCCGGGCCCGACGACCGGGAGCGGCGGTCCCGGAAGAGTGGTGGGCGTCCGGGAGAACACCGGACGACCTGCCGAAGGGACCGGAAGACCATGACCCACCGCATCAGCCCCCGCATGAGCCGCCGCACGAAGACCGTCGCCGTCGCCGCGGCCGTCCTGCTGACCCTCGGCGCCGGGGGCGTGGCCGTCGCCACGGGCGACGAGAACCCCGTACCGGCGCCGGCCGCGGCGGTGGAGGCCGCCGCCCTCACCGGCGCCGCGAAGCTGTACCGCCCGGCCGGCGACGACATCACCTTCTCCTTCGACGCGCACCTGGCGGAGCAGGACCGGCAGGATCCGATGAAGGCGACCGGTACGTTCCGCTTCAGCCACTACAAGGGCGACTGGGGCGGCTACGCGAAGGTGCGGGTCGACTGCCTCACGACGGGCGGCAAGGTGGCCGTGGTCTCGGGCGTCGTCGTGGAGACCGACGTGAAGCAGTTCGAGAAGGCGCGGGTGGGCGTCACGGTCCACGACGTCGAGGGCGGCCCCGACCGGCTCGGCTACACGTGGATGACGGCCGACCCGAAGAAGGACAAGGTGCAGCCGTGCCTCAGCGGCGCCCCCTTCGAGAAGGTGAAGGAGGGCTCCGGGGACTTCCGGGTCACGCCGTGGGAGTTCGTCTACCCGACGGAGTAGGACCGGGTCAGGCGGGCGAGCCCGAGGAGAAGCGCCGCAGCAGCGGCGAGAGCACCAGGACGGACTTGGTGCGCTCCACGAAGGGCTCGCCCGCGATCCGCTCCAGGACGCGCTCGAAGTGGCGCATGTCGGAGGCGAAGACCTGGACGACGGCGTCCGCGTCACCGGTGACGGTCGACGCGGACACCACCTCGGGGTACCGCTCCAGACCCCGCCGGATGTCCTCCGGCGAGGTGTTGTGGCGGCAGTAGATCTCGACGAAGCCCTCGGTCTCCCAGCCGAGCGCCGCCGGGTCCACCCGTACGGTGAAGCCGGTGATGGCGCCGTCGGCCCTGAGCCGGTCCACGCGCCGCTTCACGGCGGGCGCGGAGAGTCCGACGAGCGAGCCGATGTCGGCGTAGCTGCGGCGGGCGTCCTCCGCGAGGGCGTGGACGATGCGTTCGTCGAGGTCGTTGAGTCGCACTACGGGTGGATCACTTCTCTGTCGCTGCGGGGACCGCTTCCGGTGCCTCGGTGGCCAGGCGGGAGCGGCGCATGCCGTACAAGAAGTAGAACACGAGCCCGGCGGCCATCCAGCAACCGAAGACCACCCAGGTGACGGCGTCGAGGCTGAACATGTTGTACGCGCAGAAGACGAAGCCGAGGACCGGGAAGACCGGGCCGAAGAGGACCTTGAAGGTGCGCGGCATGTCGGGGCGGGTGTAGCGGAGCACGACGACGGCGACGTTGACGAGGGCGAAGGCGAAGAGGGTGCCGATGCTGGTGGCGTCGACGAGCTTGCCCAGCGGGATGACCGAGGCGAGGGCGGCGCAGAAGAGGGAGACGACGACCGTGTTCACGCGCGGGGTGCCGGTCTTGGCGCTGACCTTGCCGAAGACCTTGGGCACGAGGCCGTCGCGGGACATCGCGAAGAGGATGCGGGTCTGGCCGTAGAGCACGGTCAGGACGACGCTGGCGATGGAGATGACGGCGCCGGCGGCGAGCAGGGTGCCCCAGTGGGACTGGCCGGTGACGTCGTTCATGATCGCCGCGAGGGTGGCCTCGGAGCCGTCGAAGTCCTTCCAGTGCCAGGCGCCGACGGCGACCGCGGCGACGAGGACGTACAGCGCGGTGACGATGACCAGCGAGAGCATGATGGCCCGGGGCAGGTCGCGCTTGGGGTTCTTGGCCTCCTCGCCGGCCGTGGAGGCGGCGTCGAAGCCGATGTACGAGAAGAAGAGCGTGGCGCTCGCGGCGCCGATGCCCGCCGTACCGAGCGGCATGAAGTCGTCGTAGTTGCCGGACTTGAAGCCGGTGAAGCCGATCGCGCAGAAGAGCACGAGCGCGGCGATCTTCACGGCCACCATGACCGTGTTGACGACGGCGGACTCACGGGCGCCGCCGAGCAGGAAGACCATGGCGAGCAGCACGACGATCAGGCCGGGCAGGTTGATGATGCCGCCCTCGCCGGGCGCGGAGGAGAGCACGTCGGGGATGGTGACGCCGATCGTGCCGTCGAGCAGCTCGTTGAGGTACTCGCCCCAGCCGACCGCCACGGCGGCGACGGAGACGCCGTACTCCAGGATCAGACACCAGCCGCAGACCCAGGCGAGGAGTTCGCCCATCGTTGCGTACGTGTACGAGTACGAGGACCCGGCGACCGGGATGGAGCCGGCCAGCTCGGCGTACGAGAGGGCCGAGAAGAGTGCCGTCAGACCGGCGATGACGAACGCGACCGTGACCGCGGGGCCCGCCTTCGGCACGGCGTCGCCGAGGACGACGAAGATGCCGGTGCCGAGCGTGGCGCCGATGCTGATCATGGTCAGCTGCCACATGGAGAGCGAGCGGCGAAGGCTGCCGCCCTCACCCTGCCCACCCTCGCTGACCAGGCGCTCCACCGGCTTGCGCCGGATCAGCGCGCCGAGGACGGAGGTCTTGGGGGCGGTCGTGTCGACGGCCGGTGGGGCTACGCCTTGGTCCAGCACTGCGGAGGCTCCTTATCGCTGCCTGTGAACGCGAGGACGACCGCGGCGGTACGCGGGCATGACGAATCGACCCGCGAAGGATGGGGAACCGCCGAGCAGGCGGTCGCCGCCACTCCTGGTACGAGGCATGAGCCTAAGGGTCGAAGCTTCGCAGTCGTAATGCAGTGTTGTTGCGCAGTACCAGTTGATCATTGCGCGCTTGGGGCGCAGACGGGGAAACATTGCGCTCCCCCGCATGAATCCACACATCAAGGGCATGGCCGAGTCCTTGCGCGTGCATTGACTCCTCCGCCCCCGTCGCCCACGCTGCGAGCCCTCGACATCCACGACCGGAGGAGGCCCCGGTGGGCTGGCTCGCCCCCGCACCCTTCCTGCGCGGCACGGCCTGGCTGGACGGGGACCGGCCGGTGCGGGCGGACCCGGACGACCTGGAGCGGCTGCCGTGGGACATCGCCGAGCGGGCCGCGCTGCCCATCGGCGTACGGATCGAGTTCACGGCGGAGCCCGGGACGCGGGCGGTGGAGCTGCGGTACCGTGCGGCCGTCCCGGCTCCGGGCGACCCGCTCGCCGCCCTGCGCCACGGCTTCGCGCTCTGGCAGGGCGCCCGGCTCGTCGGGGAGACCTTCGCCGTCCCGGCCGCCGAGGCCGTCGTCAGGCTCCCGCTGCCCCCGGAGGGCGGCGTCTTCGCCGTCCACCTCCCGGAGGGCCAGGCGCCCGTCCCGCTCGCCCTGCGGGCCGTCGACGGCCGGCTCTCCCCCGCCCCGGCCCGCCCGCGGTGGCTCGTCCACGGCGACTCCATCACCGAGGGCTGGTGGTCGACCCGCCCCGCGCACTCCTGGCCCGCCACGGCGGGGCGGATCCTCGGCGTGGATCCGGTCAATCTGGGATACGCGGGCGGGGCACGCGGCGAACTCCCGCTCGCCGAGCACCTGGCCCGGCTCCCCGGCGACCTCGTCACGCTCGCCTTCGGCACGAACTGCTGGTCGCGGGTGCCCGTCACCGCCGACTGGCTGTACGCGACGGTGCGGGCCTTCGTGGGCCTGGTCCGCCGGGGGCACCCGGACACGCCGCTCCTGATCGTCTCGCCGGTCCTGCGCCCGGAGGCCGAGCACACCCGCAACGCCCTAGGAGCCACGCTCACGGAGCTGCGCAGGGCCATGGAGCGCGCGGGCCGCGACCTGGCGGCGGAGGGCGACCGGCGGCTCCTGGTGCTGCCGGGGCGCTCCCTGCTGGGCCCCGAGCACCTGGCGGACGGCCTGCACCCGAACGACGGTGGCCACGCCCGGATCGCCGCGGCGGTCGCGGCGGCCCTGCGCCCGTACGTACCGGCCCCGCGAACGCCGTGGGCCCCCGGGAGGAGAACCTCCCGGGGGCCCACGGACGGACTGACTGACCTGACTGCGGCCGACTAGCTCCAGCTGGCGTGCAGCGGCTTGCCCTCGGCGTAACCGGCGGCGGACTGGATGCCGACCAGGGCCTTCTCCTCGAACTCGGCGAGCGAGCCGGCACCGGCGTAGGTGCAGGAGGAGCGGACGCCCGCGATGATCGAGTCGATCAGGTCCTCGACGCCCGGACGCTGCGGGTCGAGGAACATGCGCGAGGTGGAGATGCCCTCCTCGAACAGCGCCTTGCGGGCGCGGTCGTAGGAGGACTCGTCGCTCGTGCGGTTCTTGACCGCGCGGGCCGAGGCCATGCCGAAGGACTCCTTGTAGGCGCGGCCCTTCGCGTCGTGCTGAAGGTCGCCCGGGGACTCGTACGTCCCGGCGAACCACGAGCCGATCATGACGTTGGACGCGCCGGCGGCGAGCGCCATGGCGACGTCGCGCGGGTGCCGGACGCCACCGTCGGCCCAGACGTGCTTGCCGTACTTCTTCGCCTCGGCGGCGCACTCCAGGACGGCGGAGAACTGCGGCCGGCCGACGCCGGTCATCATGCGGGTGGTGCACATGGCGCCGGGGCCCACACCGACCTTGATGATGTCCGCGCCCGCCTCGATGAGGTCCTTGACGCCCTCGGCGGCGACGATGTTGCCCGCGACGATCGGGACCTGCGGGTCGAGCGCCCGGACGGTCCTGATCGCGGCGATCATCGACTCCTGGTGGCCGTGCGCGGTGTCGATGACGAGCGTGTCGACGCCCGCGTCGAGCAGCTGCTTGGCCTTGCCCGCGACGTCGCCGTTGATGCCGACGGCGGCGGCGATGCGGAGCATGCCGTTCTTGTCGACGGCCGGGCTGTAGAGGGTCGCGCGGAGCGCGCCCTTGCGGGTCAGGATGCCGACGAGCTTGCCGTCCCTGTCCACGGCCGGGGCGTAGCGGCGGTTGGCGGCGTCGAGCGTGTTGAACGCCTCGCGCGGCTCGATGTCGGCGTCCAGGAGCAGCAGGTCCTTGGACATGACCTCGGAGAGCTGCGTGAAGCGGTCCACGCCGGAGAGGTCGGCGTCGGTGACGACGCCCACCGGGCGGTGGTTCTCGTCGACGACGACGCCGGCGTTGTGCGCGCGCTTCGGCAGCAGGGAGAGCGCGTCGGCGACGGTCTGGTGGGGAGCCAGGACGATCGGGGTGTCGAGCACGTGGTGACGGCTCTTGACCCAGGAGATGACGTCGGTGACGACGTCGATCGGGATGTCCTGGGGGATGACGACCAGGCCGCCGCGGCGGGCGACGGTCTCGGCCATGCGACGGCCGGCGATGGCGGTCATGTTCGCGACGACCAGCGGGATCGTCGTCCCGGTCCCGTCCGGCGAGGAGAGGTCCACCGCCTGGCGGGAACCGACGGCCGAGCGGCTCGGCACCATGAAGACATCGTCGTACGTCAGGTCGTAGGGCGGCTTGACGTCATTGAGGAAACGCACGTGCTGACATCCCAGTCGTTCGGATCGGCCCCTAGGCATTTCAGCCAGGGGAAAAAGCACGTAGTTCATTGTCCCACGGGACTACGCATACCAGCCCCGGGCGATTCATCCGAGCCTCGCGGCAGGTGGTTCGTCGGATCCTCCGAAGACTTCCCCCAGAGCGACGAGGACGGTGAGGCGGGCGGGGCTCCCGTCGACCGCCGAGGCGAAGACCTCCTGGGCGGTCGCCCACTCGTCGGGGCGCGTCTCGGCGTACTCCCGCCAGCCCGCGACGACGAGGGTGACGGGCTCGGGGAGGTCGGCGAGGCAGTCGGCGAGGGCGTCCCAGTTGCGGCCGAACCACTCCGGCAGGGCGAGGGCGGCGGCGCACCGCTCCATGAGGGCGGCCTTGCCGGTGACGCCGGTCAGGTCGAGGACCACGGGGTCGTCGAGTCTCATCGGCCGACCACCTCCCGGAAGCTCTCGTAGTGGTCGTCGGTGTAGTACCGCTCCCCCTCGCCGCCGGTGACGATCCGGCGGGCCCCGCGGTCGCGCGAGCCGGGGGTCTTCACGGTGTACTCGTGGTAGTAGCCGCGCTTCTCGCGCGGGAGGACCCGTTCGAAGTTCGAGAAGACGGTGCCGTCCTTGGCGTACGGGAAGGGGCCGCCGCGCGCGATGAGGTCGAGCGTCTTCCGGGCCTCGGCGGGCAGGTCGGCGGCGCGTACGGTGGGGAGGCCCGAGGTCCCGGTGGTGGCGGGGGCCGCGGCGGGACGCGAGGCGCCCGACGAGGGCCCTGCGGAGACCGCCTCGCCCGCCGACGAGCACCCGGCCAGGAAGACGGCCGCGAGGACGGCGAGGACGAGCGCGAGGAGCACGCGGAAGGGCCGGAGCAACATGTCCCGAACATACCGTTACGGGATGGCTCCGGCCCCTGGACGACTCCGCGGGCGGCCGTCAGTTGCCGTCGGGGTCCTTGCGCTCCAGGGCCGGGTGCGTGCCGGGGCGCGACTCGGTGAGCAGGTAGTCCGCGGCGGCGCGGTCGGTGACCAGGCTGGTGACGAGTCCGGAGCGGAGCACCGCGCCGATCGCCGCCGCCTTGCGCTGGCCGCCGGCGATCGCCACGACCTCGGGGATGCGGCGGAGCCGGTCCGCCTCGACGGTGATGCAGCGCTCGCCGAGGTCGCGGCCGACCCGGCGGCCGTCGGCGTCGAAGAGGTGCGCGGACATCTCGGCGGCGACGCCGAGCGAGGCGTAGTGGGCGCGCTCGGTGTCGGAGAGCATGTCGTGGACGGTGGAGATGCCCGGCTCCCAGGAGCCGATGGAGACGCAGGCGACCGTCACCTTGTCGAAGTACTCGAAGGCCCGCGCGATGCCGGTCTGGTTGCGCAGCGCCGCCGCGGTCGCCGGGTCCGGGAGCAGCATGGGCGCGTAGATGGGGTGGGCCTCGCCGCCGGAGACCTGGGCGGCGCGCCGGACCGCCTCGACGGAGCCGCGCTCGGCGGTCCCGGCGTCGTACACGCCGGTGAGCTGCACGACCGTGCACGGGGGCAGCCGGTCGAGGGCCGCCGCCATGTGGATGGTGGAGCGGCCCCAGGCCAGGCCGAGGACGTCGCCCTCGGTCACCAGCTCGCCGAGCAGGTCGGCCGCGACCTCGCCGAGGTTCTCCGGGTCGGGCGACTCGTCGTCGCCCTCCGCCGGGGATTCGACGACGACGGCGTGGCGGAGGCCGTAGCGGGCGCGGAGCGCGTCGGAGCGCTCGGCGTCCAGCTCGGCCGGCACACGGATCTCGATGCGGACGAGGTCGCGCTCCAGCGCGGTCTCCAGGACCCGGGCCACTTTGAAGCGGCTCACGCCGAACTCCTCGGCGATCTGGATCTTGGACTTGCCCTCCAGGTAGAAGCGGCGCGCCATGGCCGCCGCCTGCACCAGCTCCGCGGGGCCCATCCGCAGGGCTGACCGTCCCGCCGACATACCCGCCACCGCGATCTCCTCACTGCTGTTCACGTACCGCTGTTCGGATACGGCTGTCGTTCACACTCTGGACTCACCGTTCATCCTGTCAGAAACGGCGGGTCTTGATCAGTCCTGTCGGCGGGCCGACGGACCGCGTTCATCCGGCGGAGGCTCGTCGGAGGCTCAGTGGCCACACGCCCACGGGGCCGAGGCCGTCGCGGCCTCGGCGCGGGCGCGGAGGCTCGCCACGGCCGCCGCCGGGTCGGCCGCGCCGTAGACCGCGGAGCCCGCGACGAAGACGTCGGCGCCGGCCTCGGCGCAGCGCTCGATCGTGGATTCCGCGACCCCGCCATCGACCTGGAGCCACAGCTCCAGACCGTGCTTGGCGATCAGCTCACGGGTGCGGCGGATCTTGGGGAGCATGATGTCGAGGAACGCCTGGCCGCCGAAGCCCGGCTCGACCGTCATGATCAGCAGCATGTCGAGCTCGGGGAGCAGGTCCTCGTACGGCTCGATCGGCGTGGCCGGCTTGAGCGCCATCGAGGCGCGCGCGCCCTTGGCCCGGATCTCCCGCGCGAGCCGCACGGGCGCGGCGGCGGCCTCCGCGTGGAAGGTGACCGAGCCTGCGCCGGCCTCGACGTACTGGGGGGCCCAGCGGTCGGGGTCCTCGATCATCAGATGGCAGTCGAGCGGCGTCGAGGTCGCCCGCGCGAGCGACTCCACGATCGGCACGCCCAGCGTCAGGTTGGGGACGAAGTGGTTGTCCATCACGTCGACGTGCAGCCAGTCCGCGCCCTCGACGGCCTTCGCCTCATCGGCGAGCCGGGCGAAGTCCGCGGACAGGATGCTGGGGTTGATCTGCGCCATGTGCCAAGCCTCCCACGTTCTTGGTTACTTCTTTGCCGCTGAGCGGTTTCGGGTCCGGTCCAGACCATTTTCGGTACGAAGCGACGAGGACCGGACCGGGACGAACCTGGTGATTACGGTCGGGTGTTGCTCAGGCGGTACGGCGGATCAGCGCCAGGTACATGGCGTCCGTACCGTGCAGATGCGGCCACAGCTGGACGTCCGGCCCGTCGCCGAGCGCCGGGACGCCGGGGAGCAGCGGGCGGGCGTCGATCAGTTCGGCTCCGCCGACCTTCTTCAGGACGTCGTCGACGACGACCCGCGTCTCGGCGAGGTGCGGCGAGCAGGTCGCGTACCCGACGACACCGCCGACGCGGACGGCGCTCAGCGCCTCGGTCAGCAGCGCGCGCTGGAGCGGGGCGAAGCCGTCGAGGTCGTCGGGACGGCGGCGCCAGCGGGCCTCGGGGCGGCGGCGCAGGGCGCCGAGGCCCGAGCAGGGCACGTCCATGAGGACCCGGTCGAAGGTGCCGGGGCGCCACGGCGGGCGGGTGCCGTCGGCGGCGATGACCTGGTAGGGGCCGGGGTTGCCGGCGAGGGCGCGCTCGACGAGGCGGGCGCGGTGCGGCTGCTTCTCGGAGGCGAGCAGCGCGGCGCCGCGCTCGGCGGCGAGGGCGGCGAGGAGCGCGGCCTTGCCGCCGGGCCCGGCACAGCCGTCGAGCCACCGGGCGTCGGTGCCCTCGACCGGGGCGTTGGCGAGCGCGATCGCGACGAGCTGGCTGCCCTCGTCCTGGACGCCGGCCCGGCCCTCCTTCACGGCCTCGATGGCACCGGGCTCGCCGCCCTCGGCCATCCTGAGGGCGTACGGGGACCAGCGGCCCGGCAGCGTCTCGGTGGCCGCGGCGAGCTCCTCCGTGGTGGAGCGGCCGGGACGGGCGACGAGGGTGACCTCGGGCCGCTCGTTGTCGGCCTCCAGGAGGTCCTCGATGCCCGCGCGACCGCCGCCGAGGGCGTCCCACAGGGCCGAGACGACCCAGCGCGGGTGCGAGTGCACGACGGCGAGGTGGTCCTCGGCGTCCTCGTCGTACGGCGGGGCGACCTGCGCGACCCAGGCGTCGAGGTCCTGCTGCGAGATCTTCCGCAGCACGGCGTTCACGAACTTGGCCCGCCCGTCGCCGAGGACGACCCGGGCCAGCTCGACGCTGGCGGAGACGGCGGCGTGGGTGGGGATGCGGGTCCCGAGCAGCTGGTGCGCGCCGAGCGCGAGCACGTCGAGCACGGGCGGGTCGACCTCGCGCAGCGGCCGGTCGATGCAGGCCGAGATGATCGCGTCGTACGTCCCCTGGCGCCGCAGCGTCCCGTAGACGAGCTCGGTCGCGAGCGCCGCGTCCCGCCCGTCGAAATCGCCCTTCTCACGCGCCTTCCGCAGCAGCGGCGGCAGCACCAGGTTCGCGTACGCGTCCCGCTCGTCCACCGCCCGCAACGCCTCGAACGCCAGCATCCGGACGGGGTCCTTCTGGGGCCGCCGGTAGGGCTTGGGGGGACGGCGACGTGCCTGCTCGCTCAAAGGTGCTCCGCGTGACGAAATGACGAGGTCGAACCCTCTCAGCCTACGTCCTCCCGGCAGTGCGCCCCGCTGGGCCCCGCACCCGGGGTGCCTACGCCCCCAGCCGCTCCCCCGCCCCGATGCGGACCCCGCGGGCCCAGTCGGCGGCCTTCATGGGCTTCTTGCCCTGGGGCTGGACCCAGAGGAGTTCGACGGCGTACGAGCCCGTGCCCGCGTAGACGTTGTTCTTGCCGACCGACAGCTCGCCGGGGGCCAGGTCCGTGCGGTCCGGGAGGGGGGTGACCTGGATGAGCTTCAGGCGCTCGCCGCGGAAGAGGGTCCAGGCGCCGGGGGCCGGGGTGCAGCCGCGGACGACGCGGTCGACGCGGAGCGCGGGGGCCGCGAAGTCGACGTGCGCGTCCTCGACCTGGATCTTGGGCGCGAGGGTGACGCCCTCGACGGGCTGCGGTACGGCCTGGAGGGTGCCGTCCTCGATGCCGTCCATGGTCGCGGCGAGCAGCCCCGCGCCCGCGAACGCGAGCCGGGTCAGCAGGTCGCCGCTGGTGTCCGTGGGGCGGACGTCCTCGGTGACGACCCCGTAGACCGGGCCCGAGTCGAGGCCCTCCTCGATGAGGAACGTCGACGCGCCCGTCACCTGGTCCCCCGCCATCAGCGAGTGCTGCACCGGCGCCGCGCCGCGCCACGCGGGCAGCAGCGAGAAGTGCAGGTTGACCCAGCCGCGGGCGGGGACGTCGAGCGCGACCTTGGGAAGCAGCGCGCCGTACGCGACGACCGGGCAGCAGTCCGGGGCGATCTCCCGCAGCCGGGCCAGGAACTCCTCGTCGCGCGGCTTCGCCGGCTTCAGGATCTCGATCCCGGCCTCCTCGGCCCGCTGGGCCACGGGGCTGGCGACGAGCCGCCGCCCGCGTCCCGCCGGGGCGTCCGGCCGGGTGACGACGGCGGCCACCTCGTGCCGACCGGAGGCGAGCAGGGCGTCCAGGGCGGGTACGGCGACCTCGGGGGTGCCTGCGAAGACGAGCTTCATGGGTGACGACTGCCTGTCTGTCCGGGGCGATTGCGGGCGACGCACCAGTCTAGGCGGGAGTGACGCAGGGGGCGTACGGGAGGACGAGCGCCCCGCGCATATGCGTGTACGCCCCCGCAGCGTGACCCAACTCCCGGTGGCGCGTTGGTCAAGAGAGATTGACCGAATCGGGTCGCCGTTCCCCCCTCCGCGACCCGCCCCCTTCCACGCCGGTTCGAGAGGCTTTCACATGGCCGACCACGCAACCCACGACGCCCAAGCCCGGGCGAGCCTGCACCTGTTGGTGCGGGACATCGAGCGGGTCCGGCGGCAGGTGGACGCACTGCGCACGCTCACGGCCCAGCTGGGCAATGTCTACCGCCCCCGCCGCTCCGGCCCCTCCACGGGCTTCGTCGTCTACGGACGCGCCCCCGCCCCGACCGTACGTCTCGCCCAGGAGCTGCGGGACAGCGTCGAGACCCTGGTGACCGCCGCGGTCGACTTCGACCGCTCGCTCGGCTTCTCGTGGGACGCCGTCGGCTCCGCGCTCGGCGTCACCAAGCAGGCCGTCCACCGCCGCTACGGTTCCCGGCGCGTGCCCCAGCCGGGCATGGCCGTGGACCAGGACCACGCACCGGAGCCGGGCGTGACCCGCACGCTGCCGTCCGTCCCCGCCGCCCGTTCGATGCCGCCGCAGCCCACCTCCGGCAGCGCGACCCTCCGCGAGGAACCCCGTCCCTCCGCCTTCCCCAGCCCGCGCAACGGCTGACCCGCCGCACCCCGACGGCCGCCCGCCCCCGGACCCCCCGGGGCGGGCGGCCGTCCCGCGTGGTTCAGCCGATGTCCGGCGGATCGACCCGGATCCGCACCTGGTCGCCGCCCCCGCCCCGCGCGAGACCCGCGGCCCTCGCCTGCTTGAGGGCCGCCGCCAGGGCCGACCCGCTCCCCGGCGGCACCCGGACCAGGGCCCGGTCCCACTGCTCGCCCGGCGGCGGGTCTCCCGGGCGGCGCGGGCCGCCGGGACGGACCACCGGCAGCGGTACGGGTCCCAGGATCTCCGCGTCACCGGGGAGCGCGGCCCCGGCGAGGAAGCCCTCCACGGCCTCCGGCGCCCCGGTCACCGCCGCCATCCGGGAGACCGGCGGGAACCCCAGCTCGGCCCGCTCGGCCAGCTCCCGCTGCGCGTGGCCCACCGGGTCCCAGCGGACGAGCGCCTGGACCGGCCGGAGCGTCGGCTCGGCCACCACGACGACGACACCGCCCTCGGCCTGGCCCCGGACCAGGGAGGCCGCGTCGATCCAGCGCCGCAGCGCCTCCTCGCCCGCCCGCAGGTCGGGGCGGCCGAGCATCGCCCAGCCGTCGAGGAGCAGCGCCGCCGCGTATCCGCCCTCGGCGACGGGTTCGGCGCCGGGCGTGGAGACGACGAGCGCGGGCCGTCCGGGCACGCTGTCCAGGACGTGGTCGCGTCCGGAGGTCCGCACGGGCACGGCGGGGAACGCCCGCCCCAGCTCCTCCGCCGTCCGGCGTGCGCCGACGATCTGGGCCCGCAGCCGGTTCGAGCCGCACTCCACGCAGTGCCAGTCCGGAGCACCCTTCCCGCACCAGCCGCACCGCAGCTCCTGCTGTTCGGGCGCTTCGAGGGGCCCTGCGCAGTGCCGGCAGCGGGCGGGCGTGCGGCAGCGCTCGCAGGCCAGCCTCGGCACGTACCCCCGGCGGGGCACCTGGACGAGGACCGGGCCGGTCCTGAGGCCCTCGCGCACGGCCTGCCAGGCGAGCGAGGGCAGCCGGGCCGCCCGCGCGGCCTCGTCGCGGGCGAGCTCGCCGTCCCCGACGGTACGGACCAGGGGCGCGGCCCTGCGGACCTGCTCGCGGCCCGCGCCGAGCGCCTTGGCCCAGCCGGACTCGACGAGCTGCGCGGCCTCGACGGTGCAGCTGGTCGAGCCGAGGAGGAAGGCGCAGCGGTCGTGGGAGGCGCGCAGGAGCAGCACCTCACGGGCGTGCGGCTGGGGCGCGTGGGGCTCGCTGTGGCTGCCGTCGCCGTCGTCCCAGATGGCGACGAGCCCGAGGTCCCGCACGGGCGCGAACATCGCCGCCCGGGTGCCGACGACGGCCCGCACGGAGCCGCGCCGGACGGCGAGCCACTGCGCGTACCGCTTCTCGGGTCCCGCGTCGGCGGTGAGCAGCGCGTGCCGCCCCGGGCCGAGGACCTCGGTCAGCGCCGCGTCGACCCGCCCGGCAGCCCGCCCGTCGGGGACGACGACGAGGGCGCCCCGGCCGGAGGCGAGGGTCGCGGCGACGGCCCGGGCGATCTCCTCGGCCCAGTACGGCCCCGGCAGCGCGTTCCACACGGCCCGGGGCGCGCCGCCGCGCGCGAGGGAGTCGAGGAACGCGGTCCCCCGCTCGTACCGCGACCAGCTCCCCGGCTCCGGGGGCCGCGGCGGCGGCAGCGGCGCGGGCGAGGGACGGCCCTCGGCCTTGGCGCTGCGCGGCGGCACGGCGAGCTGGAGGACGTCGGCGAGGCTTCCCGCGTACCGGTCGGCGACGGCCCGGGCCAGGCCGAGCAGCTCGGGGCCGAGGACCGGCTCGGGCGAGACGACGTCGGCGAGCGCGGCGAGCGGCCCCGAGTAGTCGGAGGTGGCCCGCCGCTCGACGAGGAAGCCGTCGATGAGCCGGCCTCCCTCGCGGCGACCGCCCCGCACCTGGTGCGCGCCCGCGCCGAAGCGGACCCGGACCCGGACCCCGGGGCGGGCGACCCCGTCGAGCTCCTCGGGGACCGCGTAGTCGAAGAACTGGTCGAGGTGGAGCGCGCCCTTGTTCACCACGACCCGGGCGACGGGCAGCTCCTTGGCCAGGGCGGCCCCGCGCCAGGTCCGCGGCTTGGCGCGCGGCACCTTCGCCTTCCGGACGGTCTCCCGGATGAGCGCGAGCTGCTCGGGCCCGTCCCCGCTCTCGGCATGCTCCTTCTCGCTGCTCACAGCCCCATAACTACCAGACGCCACCGACAGCCGGGCGTGCGGAAAGCCGGGAGCCCGGCACCCCGAGGGGTGCCGGGCTCCCGTCCGTACGGGTGCGACCGGGTCTTACAGACCGGCGGCCTTCTTGAGCGCGTCCACGCGGTCCGTGCGCTCCCAGGTGAAGTCCGGCAGCTCGCGGCCGAAGTGGCCGTAGGCGGCGGTCTGGGAGTAGATCGGGCGGAGCAGGTCGAGGTCGCGGATGATCGCGGCCGGGCGGAGGTCGAAGACCTCGCCGATGGCGTTCTCGATCTTCTCGGTCTCGACCGTGTTCGTACCGAAGGTCTCGACGAACAGGCCCACGGGCTCGGCCTTGCCGATCGCGTAGGCGACCTGGACCTCGCAGCGCGAGGCGAGGCCCGCGGCGACGACGTTCTTCGCGACCCAGCGCATGGCGTAGGCGGCGGAGCGGTCGACCTTGGACGGGTCCTTGCCGGAGAACGCGCCGCCACCGTGACGGGCCATGCCGCCGTAGGTGTCGATGATGATCTTGCGGCCGGTGAGGCCGGCGTCGCCCATCGGGCCGCCGATCTCGAAGCGGCCGGTCGGGTTCACCAGGAGGCGGTAGCCCTCGGTGTCCAGCTTGATGCCGTCCTCGACGAGCTGCTTGAGCACGTGCTCGACGACGAACTCACGGATGTCGGGAGCGAGCAGCGACTCGAGGTCGATGTCCGAGGCGTGCTGCGAGGAGACGACGACGGTGTCGAGGCGGACGGCCTTGTCGCCGTCGTACTCGATGGTGACCTGGGTCTTGCCGTCGGGGCGCAGGTAGGGGATGGTCCCGTTCTTGCGCACCTCGGTCAGGCGGCGCGAGAGACGGTGCGCGATGTGGATCGGCAGCGGCATCAGCTCGGGCGTCTCGTTCGACGCGTAGCCGAACATCAGGCCCTGGTCGCCGGCGCCCTGCTTGTCGAGCTCGTCCTCGTCGCCCTCGACACGCTGCTCGTACGCCGTGTCGACACCCTGGGCGATGTCCGGGGACTGCGACCCGATGGACACCGACACGCCGCAGGAGGCGCCGTCGAAGCCCTTCTTCGAGGAGTCGTAACCGATCTCGAGGATCTTGTTCCGGACGAGGGTGGGGATGTCCGCCCACGCCTTCGTGGTCACCTCACCGGCGACGTGCACGAGGCCGGTGGTGATCAGCGTCTCGACGGCGACGCGCGAGGTGGGGTCCTCGCGCAGCAGTGCGTCGAGGATGGTGTCGCTGATCTGGTCAGCGATCTTGTCGGGGTGTCCCTCGGTGACGGATTCCGAGGTGAACAGACGACGGGACACAACGCTCCCTGTGGTTGCAGCGGCTGCTGGCTATCTTCTCGGACCGACGCAGGGAGCTGCGCCCCGCGACGTTCCACGAACAGTCTATCGGTCACGGTCGGCCAATGGACCAGGTGTCTCGCCAGGTGAATGGTCGGAAGCGCGCGGAATCGGCCTCAGACGGGGCGGAACCGTGCGTTCGGGTGGGGCGTAAATCACTCGACAGTCGGCGATTCCCCCTCGCCTGGTCGACATCGAGCCAAGCTCACGCCCCGCCCCGGGCCCGGAGGTCCGCTCAGTCGGCCGCGCGCAGCCGCGGCAGGACCAGGTCCCAGACCGTCTCGGCGAGCGCTTCCTTCGGACCGTACGGCACAGGGGTCTCGGCGCCGTCCGAGGCGAGGATCACGGCCTCGTTCTCCTCGGATCCGAAGGTCTTCCGCTCCCCCACCTCGTTGACGACGAGGAGGTCGCAGCCCTTGCGGGCCAGCTTCTGCCGCCCGTTGGCGAGGACGTCGTCGGTCTCGGCCGCGAAGCCGACGACCACCTGTCCGGGCAGGGCGCGCTCCGCGGAGATCTCCGCGAGGATGTCGGGGTTCCGGACGAGCTCGACGGTCGGCGCGCCCCCGTCGTCCTTCTTCTTGATCTTCCCGGTGGCGTAGGCGGCGGGCCGGAAGTCGGCGACGGCCGCGGCCATGACCACCGCGTCGGCGTCCGCGGCCGCCTTCAGGACGGCCTCGCGGAGCTGGAGCGCGGTGCCGACGTGGACGACGTCGACGCCGGCCGGGTCGGCGATGCCGGTGTTGGCCTCGATGAGCGTGACCCGGGCGCCGCGCGCGGCGGCGGCCCCGGCGAGGGCGTACCCCTGCTTGCCGGAGGAGCGGTTGCCCAGGTAGCGGACGGGGTCGAGCGGCTCGCGGGTGCCGCCCGCGCTCACCACGACGTGGCGTCCGGCGAGGTCGGGGGCGATGACGCCGCGGGCCAGGATCCTGCGGCAGACCGCGAAGATCTCGCCGGGGTCGGGCAGCCGGCCCTTGCCGGTGTCGACACCGGTGAGGCGGCCGACGGCCGGCTCGATGACGACGGCGCCGCGGCGGCGCAGGGTGGCCACGTTCTCCTGGGTCGCCGGGTGCTCCCACATCTCGGTGTGCATGGCGGGGGCGAAGACGACCGGACAGCGCGCGGTGAGCAGCGTGTTGGTCAGCAGGTCGTCGGCGAGGCCGTGGGCGGCCTTGGCGAGCATGTCGGCGGTGGCGGGGGCGACGACGACGAGGTCGGCGGCCTGGCCGATGCGGACGTGCGGGACCTCGTGGACCGAGTCCCAGACCTCGGTGGAGACCGGGTTGCCGGAGAGCGCGGACCAGGTGGCCGCGCCGACGAAGTGGAGGGCGGAGTCGGTGGGCACGACGCGGACGTCGTGGCCGGACTCGGTGAACCGGCGCAGCAGCTCGCACGCCTTGTAGGCGGCGATCCCGCCGCTGACACCCAGAACGACCTTCGGTTCGGTCACCACTGCCACTCCCCGCACTCGGATGCGTACGACTCCATGAGACACCACAGGCCCGGCGGATGTTCCGCCGGGCCTGTGGTGGCAATCATGACAAGCGATGCGCGCTTACTGGGCCGGGCCCTCGATGGCCTCGGACGTCAGCAGACCCGCGTTGATCTCGCGCAGGGCGATCGAGAGCGGCTTCTCGTGGACGTGGGTGTCGACCAGCGGACCCACGTACTCCAGCAGGCCCTCGCCGAGCTGGGAGTAGTACGCGTTGATCTGACGCGCGCGCTTGGCAGCGTAGATCACGAGGCTGTACTTCGAGTCCGTGGCCTCGAGCAGCTCGTCGATCGGCGGGTTGATGATGCCCTCGGGCGCGGTCATGGAAGAGGACACGCTCTACCTTCCGAAGATGGAGAAAAGATCAGACAACGTGCATCAACGTTAGCAGCTCGCGCGCGACGTCCTCGACGGAGGTGTTGACGAGCGTGGTGTCGAACTCCGACTCGGCGGCCAGCTCGACCTTCGCGGCCGCCAGGCGGCGCTCGATGACCTCGGCCGACTCGGTCCCGCGGCCGGTGAGCCGGCGGACCAGCTCGTCCCAGCTCGGCGGGGCCAGGAAGACCAGCTGGGACTCGTCCATGGAGTCCTTGACCTGGCGGGCGCCCTGGAGGTCGATCTCCAGGAGGACGGGCTCGCCGGAGTCGAGCCGCTCGAGGACGGCGCCACGGGGGGTGCCGTAGCGGTTCCCCGCGAACTCGGCCCATTCGAGGAGCTCACCGTTGGCGATCAGCTTGTCGAACTCGTCGTCCGTCACGAAGAAATAGTGGACGCCGTGCTTCTCGCCGGGGCGGGGCTTCCGTGTCGTCGCCGACACCGAGAGCCAGACCTCGGGGTGGACCTTGCGCATATGCGCGACGACCGTGCTCTTGCCGACCCCCGAGGGGCCGGAGAGCACGGTCAGCCGCGGACGTACCTCTGCTGCCATGCAGCGATTATTCCAGTGGTTCACCCCCGCTTGCGCAGGGAGGACGCCGCATGCCGGAAATGTCCGGGAAAGTCAGGCGCCAGTGCTGCCGAACTCACGCTCCAGGGAGGCGATCTGGTTGGAACCGAGACCGCGGACCCGGCGGCTCTCGGAGATGCCGAGGCGCTCCATGATCTGCTTGGCGCGGACCTTGCCGACGCCCGGGAGGGACTCCAGAAGCGCGGAGACCTTCATCTTGCCGATGACGTCGTTCTCCTGGCCGGTCTTGATGACCTCGTGGAGCGAGGCGCCGGAGTGCTTGAGTCGATTCTTGACCTCGGCCCGCTCCCGGCGAGCCGCGGCGGCCTTTTCGAGCGCGGCTGCGCGCTGTTCAGGGGTAAGGGGCGGAAGAGCCACGCCTACGTCACCTCGGATGTCGATCTGTCGGATACGGACCGGTGAGGAACCCTGCGCCCCACACCAGTGGAGCAACGCTCAACGGAGTGGTCGTTGAACGCCTGCTCTGCTCCGGAGACTAGCGGCCAAGGCCGCTCCCGTCAGCGAGAACGAAGGAAAAGTCCTGGTCAGCATCGACCGACTAGGACTTTTCCGGCAAAACGACCCGGTTTTGAGCCAAGTTTTCGTCAAATGGTGAGACGGCTCGTTCTCGCCCGGCCCGTCCGCTCCGACCTGCGGATTGTCCGGAGGACCGGTCAGCCGGCGACGGCCGTCCGGATCTCGTCCGCGTAGCGGTCGGCCGAGGCCCGCAGGGCGGACGCGTCGGGGCCGTGACGGAGGACGCCCCGACTGACGTTCGGAACCACGTTGCGGACCGCCGCGCCGAAGACGGCGGGAAGGTCGGCGGGGGTCGCGCCCTGGGCGCCGATGCCGGGAGCCAGGAGCGGGCCGTTGATGTCCAGGTCGAACGAGGACAGGTCGCCGAGCGTGGCACCGACCACCGCGCCGAAGGAGCCCATGGGGGTCTCCCCCGCGTTCTCCTCGGCGAGGTGGCCCAGCATCGTCGCGCCGATGGTCCGGCCGTCCTCTCGGACCGCCCGCTGGACCTCCGCCCCCTCCGGGTTGGAGGTGAGCGCGAGGACGAAGAGTCCTGCGCCCGACTCGCGGGCCAGGTCTACGGCCGGCTTCAGGGAGCCGTAGCCGAGGTACGGGGAGACCGTCAGCGCGTCGGAGAAGAGCGGCGAGTCCTTGCGGAGGAAGGCCTCGGCGTACGCGGCCATGGTCGAGCCGATGTCGCCGCGCTTGGCGTCCATGACGACCAGGCCGCCGGCCGCGCGCAGGTCGGCGACGGCGCGCTCCAGGACCGCGACACCGCGCGAGCCGAAGCGCTCGAAGAAGGCGGCCTGCGGCTTGAAGACGGCGACCGTGTCGGCGAGCGCCTCGACGACGGTGAAGGTGAAGCGCTCCAGGCCGGCGATGTCGTCCTGCAGGCCCCAGGAGTCGAGCAGGGCGGCGTGCGGGTCGATGCCGACGCAGAGCGGGCCGCGCTCGTCCATGGCGGTACGCAGGCGGGTGCCGAAGGAGAGGGTCACTTGGTGGCCTTTCGGTGGTCGGCGCCGATGGCCTCGGCGAGGGTGGCGTACGGGGACGCCTTGAGGCGGGCGGCGAGGCCCTTGTGGATCGCGCGGGCGTAGAACGGGCCCTCGTAGATGAAGGCGCTGTAGCCCTGGACGAGGGTCGCGCCGGCGAGGATGCGCTGCCAGGCGTCCTCCGCGTTCTCGACGCCGCCGACGCCCACGAGGACGATGCGGTCGCCCACGCGCGCGTACAGGCGGCGCAGGACCTCCAGGGAGCGCTCCTTGACGGGGGCGCCGGAGAGACCTCCGGTCTCCTTGATCAGGGCCGGGTCGGACTTCAGGCCGAGGCCCTCGCGCGCGATGGTGGTGTTGGTGGCGATGATGCCGTCGAGGCCGAGCTCCAGGGCCAGGTCGGCGACCGCGTCGACGTCCTCGTCCGCCAGGTCGGGGGCGATCTTCACCAGGAGCGGGACCCGGCGGCCGGTGACCGCGCGGTCGGCGGCCTCCCGGACGGCGCTGAGGAGCGGGCGCAGCGACTCGGTGGCCTGGAGGTTGCGCAGGCCGGGGGTGTTCGGCGAGGAGACGTTCACCACGAGGTAGTCGGCGTGGGCCGCGAGCCGCTCGGTGGACTTCACGTAGTCGGCGGCGGCCTCGGCCTCCGGGACGACCTTGGTCTTGCCGATGTTGACGCCGACGACGGTCTTGAAGACCGGGGTACGGGAGCCCAGGCGCTCGGCGACGGCGGCGGAGCCCTCGTTGTTGAAGCCCATGCGGTTGATCAGGGCGCGGTCCGGGACGAGCCGGAAGAGGCGCTTCTTGGGGTTGCCGGGCTGCGCCTCCCCGGTGACCGTGCCGATCTCGATGTGGTCGAAGCCGAGCATCGCCATGCCGTCGATGGCGACGGCGTTCTTGTCGAAGCCGGCGGCGAGGCCGAAGGGGCCGTGCATCCGCAGGCCGAGGGCCTCGGTGCGCAGCTCCTCGTACCGGGGCGCGAGGACGGCGGCGACGAAGGTGCGCAGGACGGGGACGCGGGCGGCGAGCCGGATCCAGCGGAAGGCCAGGTAGTGGGCCTTCTCGGGGTCCATGCGCTTGAAGACGACGGTGAAGAAGAACTTGTACATGTCTCGGATCCAGGTCTGCTCATGAAAAGGGGGACACCGCGGTGTTCCGGTGTCCCCCCTTTCGTTCGGGCTGCTAGTCGCGGGCCGCGGTCAGGTGCTCCGCGTGCTCCTGGAGCGACCGGACGCCGACGTCGCCGTGGCCGAGCGCCTCGATGCCCTGGACGGCCGCGGCGAGCGCCTGGACCGTGGTGAGGCAGGGGACGCTGCGCGCCACCGCGGCCGTACGGATCTCGTAGCCGTCGAGGCGGCCGCCGGTGCCGTACGGGGTGTTGACGATCAGGTCGACCTGGCCGTCGTGGATCAGCTGGACGATCGTCTTCTCGCCGTTCGGGCCCTCGCCCTCGCTGAGCTTGGGCACGACGGTGGCGTTGATGCCGTTGCGCTTGAGGACCTCGGCCGTGCCGGAGGTGGCGAGCAGTTCGAAGCCGTGGGCGACGAGTTCGCGGGCCGGGAAGATCATCGAGCGCTTGTCGCGATTGGCGACGGAGATGAACGCGCGGCCCTTGGTGGGCAGCGGGCCGTAGGCGCCGGCCTGCGACTTGGCGTAGGCCGTGCCGAAGACCGCGTCGATGCCCATGACCTCGCCGGTGGAGCGCATCTCCGGGCCGAGGACGGTGTCGACGCCGCGGCCGTGGATGTCGCGGAACCGCGACCACGGCATCACGGCCTCCTTGACGGAGATCGGCGCGTCGATCGGCAGGGTGCCGCCGTCGCCGGTCTTCGGGAGGAGGCCCTCGGCGCGCAGCTCGGCGACGGTGGCGCCGAGCGAGATGCGGGCGGCGGCCTTCGCGAGCGGGACGGCGGTCGCCTTCGAGGTGAAGGGGACGGTCCGGGAGGCGCGCGGGTTGGCCTCCAGGACGTAGAGGATGTCGCCGGCCATCGCGAACTGGATGTTGATCAGGCCGCGCACGCCGACGCCCTTGGCGATCGCCTCGGTGGAGGCGCGCAGGCGCTTGATGTCGTAGCCGCCGAGGGTGATCGGGGGCAGGGCGCAGGCCGAGTCGCCGGAGTGGATGCCGGCTTCCTCGATGTGCTCCATGACGCCGCCGAGGTAGAGCTCCTCGCCGTCGTAGAGGGCGTCGACGTCGATCTCGATGGCGTCGTCGAGGAAGCGGTCGACCAGGACCGGCCGGGTGGGGCTGATCTCGGTGGACTCGGCGATGTACGACTCGAGGCGGGTCTCGTCGTACACGATCTCCATGCCGCGGCCGCCGAGCACGTACGACGGGCGGACGAGGACCGGGTAGCCGATCTCGTCGGCGATCGCCTTGGCGCCGGCGAAGGTGGTCGCGGTGCCGTGCTTCGGAGCCGGGAGGCCGGCCTCGGCGAGGACGCGGCCGAAGGCGCCGCGGTCCTCGGCGGCGTGGATGGCCTCCGGGGAGGTGCCGACGACCGGCACGCCGTTGTCCTTGAGCGCCTGCGACAGACCCAGCGGGGTCTGGCCGCCGAGCTGGACGACGACACCGGCGACGGGGCCGGCGAGGGTCTCGGCGTGGACGATCTCCAGCACGTCCTCGAGCGTCAGCGGCTCGAAGTACAGGCGGTCGGAGGTGTCGTAGTCGGTGGAGACGGTCTCCGGGTTGCAGTTGACCATCACGGTCTCGTAGCCGGCGTCGCTCAGGGCGAAGGAGGCGTGGACGCAGGAGTAGTCGAACTCGATGCCCTGGCCGATGCGGTTCGGGCCGGAGCCCAGGATGATCACGGCGGGCTTCTCGCGCGGCGCGACCTCGCTCTCCTCGTCGTACGAGGAGTAGAAGTACGGGGTCTTGGCGGCGAACTCGGCGGCGCAGGTGTCGACCGTCTTGTAGACCGGGCGGACGCCGAGGGCGTGGCGGACCTCGCGGACGACGTCCTCGCGCAGGCCTCGGATCTCGGCGATCTGGGCGTCGGAGAAGCCGTGGCGCTTGGCCTCGGCGAGGAGCTCGGGGTCGAGCTTCTCGGCGGCGGTCAGCTCGTCGGCGATCTCCTTGATCAGGAAGAGCTGGTCGACGAACCACGGGTCGATCTTCGTGGCGTCGAAGACCTCCTGCGGGGTGGCGCCGGCGCGGATGGCCTGCATGACGGTGTTGATGCGGCCGTCGGTCGGGCGGACGGACTCGGCGAGGAGCTCGTCCTTGTCGCCGGGCTCACCGACGAAGGTGAACTGCGAGCCCTTCTTCTCCAGGGAGCGCAGGGCCTTCTGGAGCGCCTCGGTGAAGTTGCGGCCGATCGCCATGGCCTCGCCGACCGACTTCATGGTCGTGGTCAGCGTGGAGTCGGCGGAGGGGAACTTCTCGAAGGCGAAGCGCGGGGCCTTGACGACGACGTAGTCGAGCGTGGGCTCGAAGGACGCCGGGGTCTTCTCCGTGATGTCGTTCGGGATCTCGTCGAGCGTGTAGCCGACGGCGAGACGCGCCGCGATCTTGGCGATCGGGAAGCCGGTCGCCTTGGAGGCGAGCGCCGAGGAGCGGGAGACGCGCGGGTTCATCTCGATGACGATGATCCGGCCGTCGTCCGGGTTGACCGCGAACTGGATGTTGCAGCCGCCGGTGTCGACGCCGACCTCGCGGATGATCGCGATGCCGATGTCGCGCAGGCGCTGGTACTCGCGGTCGGTGAGGGTCATCGCCGGGGCGACGGTGATCGAGTCACCGGTGTGGACGCCCATCGGGTCGAAGTTCTCGATGGAGCAGACGACCACGACGTTGTCGTTCTTGTCGCGCATCAGCTCGAGCTCGTACTCCTTCCAGCCGAGGATGGACTCCTCCAGGAGCACCTCGGTGGTCGGGGAGAGCGTGAGGCCCTGGCCGGCGATGCGGCGCAGCTCCTCCTCGTCGTGGGCGAAGCCGGAGCCGGCGCCGCCCATGGTGAAGGAGGGGCGGACGACGACGGGGTAGCCGCCGAGCGTCTCGACGCCCTGGAGGACGTCGTCCATGGAGTGGCAGATGACCGAGCGGGCGGACTCGCCGTAGCCGATCTTGGCCTTGACGGCCTCGACGACGCCCTTGAAGAGGTCGCGGTCCTCGCCCTTGTTGATGGCCTCGACGTTGGCGCCGATGAGCTCGACGCCGTACTTCTCCAGGACGCCCTGCTCGTGCATGGAGATCGCGGTGTTGAGCGCGGTCTGGCCGCCGAGGGTGGGCAGGAGGGCGTCGGGGCGCTCCTTGGCGATGATCTTCTCGACGAACTCGGGGGTGATCGGCTCGACGTAGGTGGCGTCGGCGATCTCCGGGTCGGTCATGATCGTCGCCGGGTTGGAGTTGACCAGGATCACCCGCAGGCCCTCGGCCTTGAGGATGCGGCACGCCTGGGTGCCGGAGTAGTCGAACTCGGCGGCCTGGCCGATGACGATCGGGCCGGAGCCGATGACCAGGACGGACTGGATATCGGTGCGCTTAGGCACGCTCGGCCTCCATCAGAGAAACGAAGCGGTCGAAGAGGTACGCGGCGTCGTGCGGGCCCGCGGCCGCCTCGGGGTGGTACTGGACGGAGAAGGCCGGCTGGTCGAGCAGCTGGAGGCCCTCCACCACGTTGTCGTTGAGGCAGACGTGGGAGACCTCGGCACGCCCGTAGGGGGTGTCGGAGACCTTGTCGAGCGGCGCGTCGACGGCGAAGCCGTGGTTGTGCGCCGTGACCTCGACCTTGCCGGTGGTGCGGTCCTGCACCGGCTGGTTGATGCCGCGGTGGCCGTACTTCAGCTTGTACGTGCCGAAGCCGAGGGCGCGGCCGAGGATCTGGTTGCCGAAGCAGATGCCGAAGAGCGGGGTCCTGCGCTCCAGGACGGCGCGCATGACGGAGACGGGGCCGTCGGCGGTGGCCGGGTCGCCCGGGCCGTTCGAGAAGAAGACGCCGTCCGGGTTGACCGCGTAGATGTCCTCGGCGGTGGCGGTGGCGGGCAGGACGTGGACCTCGATGCCGCGCTCGGCCATCCGGTGCGGGGTCATGCCCTTGATGCCGAGGTCGACGGCGGCGACGGTGAACTTCTTCGTACCGATCGCGGGGACGACGTACGTCTCCTTGGTGGCGACCTCGGCGGAGAGGTTCGCGCCCTTCATCTGGGGCTGCTCCTGCACCTTCGCCAGGAGGACCGCGTCGTCGGCGATCTGTCCGCCGGAGAAGATGCCGACGCGCATGGCGCCGCTCTCGCGGAGGTGGCGGGTGAGGGCGCGGGTGTCGATGCCGGAGATGCCGACGACGCCCTGGCGCTCCAGCTCCTCGTCCAGCGAGCGCTGGGCGCGCCAGTTGGAGGAGACGCGTGCGGGGTCGCGGACGACGTAGCCGGAGACCCAGATGCGGCCGGACTCGGGGTCCTCGTCGTTGACGCCGGTGTTGCCGACGTGCGGGGCGGTCATGACGACCACCTGGCGGTGGTACGACGGGTCGGTGAGGGTCTCCTGGTAGCCGGTCATGCCGGTGGAGAACACGGCCTCGCCGAAGGTCTCCCCCACGGCCCCGTAGGCGCGGCCGCGGAAGATGCGGCCGTCCTCCAGGACGAGTACGGCGGGAGTCTTGGAGGCTCCCCTGGTGGAGGTCGTCATCGTGCGATGCCTTCCGTCGTGGTGGTGTGGTTCATGGAGTTGAGGGCCTCGACCCAGGCGGTGTGCTCGGCCGCCCGGTCGGAGCGGAAGCCGGAGTCGAGCAGCTTGTCGCCGTGGGCCCAGGTGACGATCAGCAGGCCGCCCTCGGCGAGGACCTTGCCCGCGATGCCCTTGTCGAGGCGGGCCCCGCGCAGGGCGTCCGCCGGGATGAAGAAGTCGTTCGCCCCGGGGCGTACGACCGCGATTCCGGCGTCGGTGAGCGTGAGCTCGACGCGGCTGCGGGTGCCGAGGCCGTGGGCCACGATCCGGTCGAGCCACTGCCCGGCCGTCGTGGAGCCGTGGTAGCGGCCGCTGAGAGAAAGTGTCGCTTCACCGGGGTGCTCCGGCACGGTGGCGAGCTCGGGCAGGTCGGACTGGAGGCTGCCGCGCCACTTCCATCCCTGGCGCATCAGCCAGTAGACGAGGACGACGAAGAGGAGCAGCCCGGCGACCCAGCCGATCCGGCCGGCCCAGTCGGTGACCTCCGCCGATTTCTGATCCGCCGTCTGTGCGGCGATGGTGATGAGTGGTGTCACGCCAGCTTCCCGTCCACGACCGTTGCCCGGCCCCGCAGGAAGGTGTGGGTGACGCGTCCCGGCAGCTCGCGACCCTCGTAGGGGGTGTTGCGGCTGCGGGAGGCGAAGTCCGCGGGGTCCACGACACCACGGTATGCCGGATCGACCAGCGTCAGGTTCGCGGGCTCACCAGCCGAGACGGGTCGTCCGTGCCCGGTGGCCCGTCCGATGCGGGCGGGGGCGAAGGACATGCGGTCCGCGACGCCGGCCCAGTCGAGGAGGCCGGTCTCGACCATCGTCTGCTGGACGACGGAGAGCGCGGTCTCCAGGCCGACCATGCCCATGGCGGCGGCGGCCCACTCGCAGTCCTTGTCCTCGTGCGGGTGCGGGGCGTGGTCGGTGGCGACGATGTCGATCGTGCCGTCGGCCAGCGCCTCGCGGAGCGCGAGGACGTCCTTCTCGGTGCGCAGCGGCGGGTTGACCTTGTAGACCGGGTTGTACGAGCGGACCAGCTCGTCCGTCAGGAGGAGGTGGTGCGGGGTGACCTCGGCGGTGACGTCGATGCCGCGGGACTTGGCCCAGCGGACGATCTCGACGGAGCCGGCGGTGGAGAGGTGGCAGATGTGGACGCGGGAGCCGACGTGCTCGGCGAGGAGGACGTCGCGGGCGATGATCGACTCCTCGGCCACCGCAGGCCAGCCGCCGAGGCCGAGCTCGGCGGAGACGATGCCCTCGTTCATCTGGGCGCCCTCGGTGAGGCGGGGCTCCTGGGCGTGCTGGGCGACGACGCCGCCGAAGGCCTTCACGTACTCCAGGGCGCGGCGCATGATGACGGCGTCGTCGACGCACTTGCCGTCGTCGGAGAAGACGGTGACGCCGGCGGCGGAGTCGTGCATGGCGCCGAGCTCGGCGAGCTTCTTGCCCTCGAGGCCGACGGTGACGGCGCCGATGGGCTGCACGTCGCAGTAGCCGGACTCCTTGCCGAGGCGCCAGACCTGCTCGACGACACCGGCGGTGTCGGCGACCGGGTGGGTGTTGGCCATGGCGAAGACGGAGGTGTAGCCGCCGGAGGCGGCGGCGCGGGTGCCGGTGAGGACGGTCTCGGAGTCCTCGCGGCCGGGCTCGCGCAGGTGGGTGTGGAGGTCGACGAGGCCCGGCAGGAGGATCTGGCCCTCGGCCTCGACGACGGTCGCGCCGTCGGCCGGCAGGCCCGTGCCGACCGCCTCGATGGTCTCGCCGTCGATCAGGACGTCCTGGGCCTCGCCGCCGAGGACCTTCGCACCGCGGATAAGGATCTTGCTCATGGTTACTTGTTCTCCTCGGTGCGGGGGGTGGCGGTGGAGGGGCGGCGCGCGGCGTCTCGTTCAGGGGTGGTGGTGGGCGACGGGTGGGCCGACTCGTTGCCGCCGAGCAGCAGGTAGAGGACGGCCATGCGGACGGACACGCCGTTGGCGACCTGCTCGACGACCGTGCAGCGGTCGGAGTCGGCGACCTCGGCGGTGATCTCCATGCCGCGGACCATGGGGCCGGGGTGCATGACGATGGCGTGCTCGGGCATCCTCGCCATCCGTTCGCCGTCGAGTCCGTAGCGGCGCGAGTACTCGCGCTCGGTCGGGAAGAAGGCGGCGTTCATCCGCTCGCGCTGCACACGCAGCATCATCACCGCGTCGGACTTCGGCAGCACGCTGTCGAGGTCGTACGAGATCGCGCAGGGCCAGGTCTCGACGCCGACGGGTACCAGGGTCGGCGGGGCCACCAGGGTGACCTCGGCGCCGAGGGTGTGCAGCAGGTCGACGTTGGAGCGGGCGACGCGGCTGTGCAGGACGTCGCCGACGATCGTGATGCGCTTGCCGGCCAGGTCCTGGCCGAGGCCCGTGTCGCGGCCGACGAGGCGGCGGCGCATGGTGAAGGCGTCCAGGAGGGCCTGGGTGGGGTGCTGGTGGGTGCCGTCGCCCGCGTTGATGACGGGGGCGTCGATCCAGCCGGAGGTGGCGAGGCGGTACGGGGCACCGGAGGCGCCGTGTCGGATGACGACCGCGTCGACGCCCATGGCCTCCAGGGTCTGCGCGGTGTCCTTGAGGGACTCGCCCTTGGAGACGCTGGAGCCCTTGGCCGCGAAGTTGATCACGTCGGCGGAGAGGCGCTTCTCGGCGGCCTCGAAGGAGATCCGGGTGCGGGTGGAGTCCTCGAAGAAGAGGTTGCAGATCGTGCGGCCGCGCAGGGTCGGCAGCTTCTTGATGGGCCGGTCGGCCACCCGGGCCATCTCCTCGGCGGTGTCGAGGATCTGGACGGCGTCGTCGCGGGTGAGGTCGGCGGCCGAGATGAGGTGACGCATCATCGGGGTTTCTCTCCGTGGTGGGGAGGGCGTGAGGGCATGCGGGGGCGCGGGGATGTGCCCCCGGAGGCCCCGCGGGGTGGCCGGTCCGACTAGGAGGCGGGCTGGGAACCGAGCAGGACGGTGTCGCGACCGTCCTCCTCGGCGAGCTGCACCTTGACCGTCTCCCGCAGCGACGTGGGGAGGTTCTTGCCGACGTAGTCGGCGCGGATCGGAAGTTCGCGGTGGCCGCGGTCGACGAGGACCGCGAGCTGGACGGCGCGCGGGCGGCCGATGTCGCCGAGCGCGTCGAGGGCGGCGCGGATGGTCCGGCCGGAGAAGAGGACGTCGTCGACGAGCACCACGAGGCGGCCGTCGATGCCGTCACCGGGGATCTCGGTGCGGCCGATGGCGCGAGCGGGCTTGAGCCGCAGGTCGTCCCGGTACATGGTGATGTCGAGCGAACCGACCGGGACCTTGACACCGGTGATCGACTCGAGCTTCTCGGCGAGACGACGGGCGAGGAAGACACCTCGGGTCGGAATGCCGAGGAGGACCACGTCGTCGGCGCCCTTGGCGCGCTCGACGATCTCGTGGGCGATGCGGGTCAGGACCCGCGCGATGTCGGCGGCCTCGAGAACGGGCCGGGCCTCGTCGCCGTACTGCTGGGCGTCCATAAGAAAGGACCTCCTTCTCCGCCTCACGGGACGGTTCTTAAAGGACGTCTGAATGTGCGACCCCACATTACCAGGAGCGGCGTGTCGCGCCTGCCGGGGGTCCGGCGGCCCCCTACCACCTCTCGCCCCCCGGGAGGGGTGGTACGGACCGTTCGGCTTGACGGGAAAGAGTAACGCTGCGTAACCTCACAGTGAGTTACCAGCCGCGCGGCGCAGCCGCATGTCGTCACAGCGTCCGGGAGCGTTATGTCCAGCGAATACGCAAAGCAGCTCGGGGCCAAACTCCGTGCCATCCGTACCCAGCAGGGTCTTTCCCTCCACGGCGTGGAGGAGAAGTCCCAGGGCCGCTGGAAGGCCGTCGTGGTCGGCTCGTACGAGCGCGGCGACCGCGCGGTGACCGTGCAGCGCCTCGCCGAGCTGGCGGACTTCTACGGGGTGCCGGTGCAGGAGCTCCTGCCGGGCACGACGCCGGGCGGGGCCGCCGAGCCGCCGCCGAAGCTGGTCCTGGACCTGGAGCGTCTGGCGCACGTCCCCCAGGAGAAGGCCGGCCCGCTCCAGCGCTACGCGGCGACGATCCAGTCCCAGCGCGGCGACTACAACGGCAAGGTGCTGTCGATCCGCCAGGACGACCTGCGCACGCTGGCCGTGATCTACGACCAGTCCCCCTCGGTCCTCACCGAGCAGCTGATCAGCTGGGGCGTCCTCGACGCGGACGCGCGCCGCGCGGTCGCCCACGAGGAGAACTGATCCTGCCGCTTCCCGTGCGGGGAGCCAGCAGAAACGTACCGCCGGGCCCGTTGGACGTCACCGGACGTCCGACGGGCCCGTCGCTTTGCCCGGAGCCGGGCCCTGAAGGGGGCACCAGAGCCCTCCGGCGCCCTCTTTGCCCCTGGATGCCCGGGATACGCCGAAGGGGCCCACAGCACGAATGCTGCGGGCCCCTTCGGCGTATCCCCGTGGGGATCGGGAACTCAGGCGTCCGCGTCCCGGCGGAGACGCGGCTTCAGGTCCTTGAAGCGCGCCAGGATGCCGTTCACGAAGTTCGGCGACTCGTCCGTGGAGAACTCCTTGGCGAGCTGCACGGCCTCGTCGATGGCGACCGCGTCCGGCGTGCCGTCCTCCCAGATCAGCTCGTACGCGCCGAGGCGCACGATGTTCCGGTCGGCGACCGGCATCCGGTCGAGGTCCCAGTCCACCGCGTAGGTGGCGATGAGCTCGTCGATGCGCGCGACCTGGGTCGCGTACCCCTCGACCAGCTGCATGGTGAAGTCGCTGACCGGCGGCTGGCGGTCGTCGGACCGCGACAGCCGGACCTGGTCCGCGAGGACCTCCTGCACGGAGGTGCCCCGCTGGTCGGCCTCGAAGAGGATCTGGAAGGCCCGCTTGCGGGCCTTGCTCCGAGCGGCCACGGTTAGCTGTTCACCCGGCCGAGGTAGCTGCTGTCGCGCGTGTCGACCTTGACCTTCTCGCCGGTCGTGACGAAGAGCGGGACCTGGATCTCGTGGCCGGTCTCCAGCGTGGCGGGCTTGGTGCCACCGGTGGAGCGGTCGCCCTGGACACCCGGGTCCGTGTGCTGGATGACGAGCTCGACGGCGGCAGGGAGCTCGACGTAGAGCACCTCGCCCTCGTGCTGCGCGACGGAGGCGGTGAAGCCCTCGATGAGGAAGTTGGCGGTGTCACCGACCGACTTGCGGTCGACCATGAGCTGGTCGAAGGTCTCCATGTCCATGAAGACGAAGTAGTCGCCGTCCATGTAGGAGAACTGCATGTCGCGACGGTCGATGGTGGCCGTCTCGACCTTCACGCCCGCGTTGAAGGTCTTGTCGACGACCTTGCCGGACATGACGTTCTTGAGCTTGGTGCGCACGAAGGCCGGGCCCTTGCCGGGCTTGACGTGCTGGAACTCGACGACGGACCAGAGCTGGCCCCCGTCGAGCTTGAGCACCATGCCGTTCTTGAGGTCGTTCGTGGAAGCCACGGTTGCGGAATCTCCTGGACTGACGTGACCGGGGAGGCGTACGCGCCCTACAGCGCGAGCAGCTCCTTGGTCGTGATGGTGAGTAGCTCGGGTCCGCCGTCCGCCTCCTGGCGTACGACGAGCGTGTCATCGATCCGGACCCCGCCCCGTCCCGGGAGGTGAACCCCCGGTTCGACGGTGACCGGCACACAAGCGTCCAGTTTACCCATGGCCGAGGGTGACAACTGCGGGTCCTCGTCGATTTCGAGCCCCACACCGTGCCCGGTGAGCGGTACGGCGGCCTCCGCATGGCCTCCGGCGTCCAGGATCTGGCGGGCCGCGCGGTCCACGTCCCGGTACTCCGCGCCGGGAGCGAGGGACTCGCGTCCGGCCCGCTGAGCGGCGAAGACGAGGTCGTACAGCTCGATCTGCCAGTCCGCCGGGGCGGTGCCGATGACGAAAGTGCGACCGATCTCGCACCGGTAGCCGCGGTAGTCGGCGCCGAGGCAGACGGACAGGAAGTCGCCCTCCTCGACCCGGCGGTCGGTGGGCCGGTGCCGACGGCGGCCGGAGTGCGGGCCGGTCGCCACCGAGGTCGGGAAGGCGGCACCGTCGGCGCCGTGGTCGACGAGCCGCCGTTCCAGCTCCAGGGCGAGGTGGCGCTCGGTCCTGCCGACGAGGATCGACTCCAGGAGCTCGCCGAGGGCCTGGTCGGCGATCTCGGCGGCGATCCGCAGGCACGCGATCTCGTCCTCGTCCTTGACGATCCTGAGCTGCTCGACGGCGCACGAGAGGTCGGAGAGACGGAGTCCGGGCACGGCGGAGCCCATGATCCGGTGCCGGGCCACGGTCAGGTGGTGCTCCTCGACGGCGAGCGCGTCGGCTCCCGCCCGGGAGGCGAGCTCGACCGCGGTGATCGCCGGGTCGCCGCCGCCGGCGGACAGCACCTGCTGCCGGAGCAGCTCGTCGAGCCGCCCGTCGGCGGGCTCGCCGCCGGGCGCGACGGGACAGAGCAGGACGTCCGCCTCCGGCTCGGGGCCCACGAGCAGGACCGCCCCGGGGGGCGAACCACCCGCGAGATAGCGGACGTTGGCGGGGCGGGAGACCAGGGCCGCCGGGCTGCCCGCGGCCGCGCACCGGTCACGCAGTCGAACACGGCGGTCCGCATACACCTCTGACATGCTCCGAGCCTACGAGCAGCTCGTCGCCCCGGCCTGTTCTGCGCGTCCGACCGGGGCCGGGCGCCTCGCCCGCCCGCCGGCCGGGACGGAGCGTGCGGGGCGGGGGCGGCGCGGGGCGGGTCACCAGGCGGGCGGGCTCGCGATCGCGCGGGCGAGGACGTCGTCGAGGACGCGCGCGGTGGTCTCCACGTCGTACGTCGAGTTGTCGATGATGGGCAGCCCGGAGCCGTACCAGCCGGCCATCCGGCCGTGGATGGCGGCGACCTCCTCGTCGGACAGGCGGCGGTTGCCGCTGCGCTCCGCGTTGCGCTCCAGGACGACTTCCAGGCCCGGCAGCAGCACGACGGGCAGCAGGCCGGGGCCGACGTGCCGCTTCCAGCCGCCGAGGCCGACGACGGGCCGGTCGGGGAAGACGGCGTCGTCGACGATGCAGGAGATGCCGTTGGCGAGGAAGTTCCGGGCGGCGAAACCGCAGGTCCGACGGGCGAGACGGTACTGCGCCTCGGAGTGCTCGTTCCATCCGGACTGCGGGTCGGCGAAGCCGGAGCAGACCCACTCGCGGACGTCGTCGAGGCTGATGTGCGCGGTGGGCACCCGGCGGCGCTGGGCCCAGTGCCGCGCGACGGTCGTCTTCCCGGCCCCTGCCGGGCCGATGAGCAGCACGGCGAGCGTCGCGGCCCCGGTCCCGCCGCCGTACTCGACGGGCGGCGCGAGGGGTGCGAGGGGGCGGCTGCCGGGCGGGAGGGACAGGTGCCCGGTGGGATCGACGCGGGGCGGGGCGGAGTGCGGCGCGGGGTGCGGCCCCGGCCCGTGGCCTCCGGCCGCGTGCGTCGGGCCGACGGACCGCTGCGGTACGGCCCCGGGGGCGCCCCACCCGGGTGCGGACGGCGCCGCGTGCGGCGGCGGGGCGGGGGCGGCCTGGGGCGGGTGCCCGGCGTGGAGTGCCGGGTGCACGCCGAGTCGGGACGCCTCCGGAGGGGCGTACGGCCCGGTCGGCGGAGCCGTCCGCGGTACGGGCGGCGGGGGCGCCTGAGGTGCGGACGGCGGTCCTGCCTGGGCACCGCCCTCGGGTCCCGTGGTCCCGCTCGGCGTCTGCTCGGGCGGAGGCAGCGGACCCCCCACTGCGTGCTGCATCCGGTGCCACTCCGTCTCGTGCGACCGACTGTTGTTTCCGGGCGTCTCCGGGCTGTCCCGGACGCCGGAACGTTACCGCCCCGACCCCCCACAGGGGGAACGGGCGGGGGCGGCCCGAAGTGCCCGGCCCGCCCCCGCGGCGCTCACCCCGTCGGGTTCGCCCCCGTCGAGCTGACTCCGCCGCGCTCACTCCGGCGTGCTCACTCCGGCGTGCTCACCCCGCCGCGCTCACTCCGCCGTCAGCCGGCGAGTTCCTCGGCGAGCGCCCGCAGGGCCAGCCGGTAGGAACCGATCCCGAAGCCGGCGACCGTCCCGCTCGCCACGGCCGCGATGACCGAGGTGTGCCGGAACTCCTCCCGGGTGTACGGGTTCGAGATGTGCACCTCGACCAGCGGGGCGGTCCGCTGCGCGGCCGCGTCCCGCATCCCGTACGAGTAGTGCGTGAAGGCACCGGGATTGATGACGACGGGGATCGAGCCGTCCGCTGCCTCGTGGAGCCAGCGGATCATCTCGCCCTCGTCGTTGGTCTCCCGCACGTCGACGTCGAAGCCGAGCTCCGCGCCGAGCGTCCGGCAGGCCTCGACGAGCCCCTTGTAGGAGGTCGCGCCGTAGATGTCCGGCTCCCGGGAGCCGAGCCGACCGAGGTTCGGCCCGTTCAGCACGAGGACAGGACGGCCGGGGCGGGCGGTGGTCACACCGACACCTCTCCGTACGCGGCGAACAGGACGGCCGGGTCGGGGCCCTCCAGGACGGACGGCTTGCCGAGCCCGTCGAGGACGATGAAGCGCAGCAGGTCGCCGCGGGACTTCTTGTCCACCTTCATCGTCTCCAGGAGCTTCGGCCACTGGTCGCCGCGGTAGGTGAGCGGCAGGCCGACGGACTCCAGGACCGCGCGGTGCCGGTCGGCGGTGGCGTCGTCGAGGCGGCCGGCCAGCCGGCCGAGCTCGGCGGCGAAGACCATGCCGACGGAGACGGCGGCGCCGTGGCGCCACTTGTACCGCTCGTTCTTCTCGATGGCGTGGGCCAGGGTGTGGCCGTAGTTGAGGATCTCGCGGCGGCCGGACTCCTTGAGGTCCCCGGAGACGACCTCGGCCTTCACCCGGATCGACCGGACGATGAGCTCGGCGGTGTGCGGTCCCGCCGGAGTACGGGCCGCCTCGGGGTCCTCCTCGACGAGGTCGAGGATCACCGGGTCGGCGATGAAGCCGGCCTTGATGATCTCGGCGAGGCCGCTGACGTAGTCGTGCACGGGCAGCGAGTCGAGGGCGGCGAGGTCGCAGAGGACACCGGCCGGCGGGTGGAAGGCGCCGACGAGGTTCTTGCCCTCGGCGGTGTTGATGCCGGTCTTGCCGCCGACGGCCGCGTCGACCATCGCGAGGACGGTGGTCGGCACGGCGATCCAGCGCACGCCCCGCAGCCACGTCGCGGCGACGAAGCCGGCGAGGTCGGTGGTGGCGCCGCCGCCGACGCCGACGATGACGTCGGTCCGGGTGAAGCCGGTCTGGCCGAGCGCCTTCCAGCAGTAGGCGGCGACCTCGGCGGTCTTCGCCTCCTCGGCGTTGGGCACCTGGATGGCGACGGCCTCGTAGCCCTGGTCGGCGAGGTCCGCGCGGAGCGCCTCGCCGGTGCCGGCGAGGGCCTCCGGGTGGATCACGGCGACCCGCTTGGCCCGGGGGCCGATGAGGGCGGGGAGCTCGCCGAGCAGCTGGCTGCCGACGAGCACCTCGTACGCCTCCGTGCCCGCGCTGCCCTCGACCTGGATACGGGTGACTTCCTGGTCCGTCGTCATGCGTCCTTCTTCAGATCGAGTTCCGCGAGGATCGCGTCGGCGACCTCCTCGGGCGTGCGGTCGTCGGTGGCGACGACGACGCGCGCGACTTCGGTGTAGAGGTGGCGGCGTGCCTCCATCAGCTCGCGCCACTGGCGGCGCGGGTTGACGGCGAGCAGCGGCCGCGCGGTGTTGAGGCCGACGCGGCGGACCGCCTCGTCGACGTCCATCGACAGGTACGCGACGGGCAGCCCGGCGAGCAGGGCGCGGGTGCCGGCGTCGAGGACGGCACCGCCGCCGAGGGCGAGGACGCCCCCGTGCGCGGCGACGGCCGCGGCGACGGCCTCCCGCTCGCGTGCGCGGAAGTACTCCTCGCCGTCCTCGACGAAGATGTCGGAGATCTCACGGCCCTCGGCGGCGACGATGTCGGCGTCGGTGTCCCGGTAGGGCACGCCCAGCCTGTCGGCCAGGAGCGTGCCCACCGTGGACTTGCCGGAGCCCATGGGCCCGACGAGGACGACCAGCGGTCCGGCGGTCACCGGATGTGCAGGTTGTCGAGGTACGACCGCACGTTGCGGCGGGTCTCCGGGACGCTGTCGCCGCCGAACTTCTCGACGAGCGCGTCCGCGATGACGAGCGCGACCATGGCCTCGGCGACGATGCCGGCGGCGGGGACGGCGCACACGTCGGAGCGCTGGTGGTGGGCGGCCGCGGCCTCGCCGGTGGCGACGTCGACCGTGGCGAGGGCGCGCGGGACGGTCGCGATGGGCTTCATCGCGGCGCGGACGCGCAGCAGCTCGCCGGTGGTCAGGCCGCCCTCGGTGCCGCCGGAGCGGCCGGAGGTGCGCTTGATGCTGCCGTCCTCGGCACGCACGATCTCGTCGTGGGCCTGGGAACCCGGGACGCGGGCGAGGTCGAAGCCGTCGCCGACCTCGACGCCCTTGATGGCCTGGATGCCCATGAGCGCGGCGGCGAGCCGGGCGTCGAGGCGGCGGTCCCAGTGGACGTGCGAGCCGAGCCCGACGGGCACGTTGTAGGCGAGCACCTCGACGACGCCGCCGAGGGTGTCCCCGTCCTTGTGGGCCTGGTCGATCTCGGCGACCATCGCCTTCGACGCGTCGGCGTCGAGGCAGCGGACCGGGTCGGCGTCGAGCTTCTCGACGTCGGCGGGGGTCGGGTAGACGCCGTACGGGGCCTTCGCCGCGGCGAGCTCGACGACGTGGCTCACGATCTCGATGCCGGCCGCCTCCTTGATGAAGGAGCGGGCGACGGCGCCGAGGGCGACGCGGGCCGCGGTCTCCCGGGCGCTGGCGCGCTCCAGGATCGGGCGGGCCTCGTCGAAGCCGTACTTCTGCATGCCGGCGAGGTCGGCGTGGCCGGGGCGGGGCCGGGTCAGGGGCGCGTTGCGGCCCGTCTCCTTGAGCTCGGCCGGGTCGACCGGGTCGGCCGACATGACCTTCTCCCACTTGGGCCACTCGGTGTTGCCGACCATGACGGCGATCGGGGAACCGAGGGAGAGCCCGTGGCGGACACCGCCGAGGAAGGTGACCTCGTCCTGCTCGAACTTCATCCGGGCGCCGCGTCCATAGCCGAGGCGCCGCCGCGCGAGGTGGTCCGCCACCAGCTCAGTGGTGACCGGGACGCCGGCGGGAAGACCCTCCAGCGTCGCGACCAGCGCGGGTCCGTGGGATTCCCCAGCGGTCAGCCAACGCAACCTGCTCAACGATGCTCCTCATGCTCGCGCCCTGGCACTGCGACGGCACGACCGGGTGCGCGGCCCTGGCCCGCCGCCCCCGATCCTCCCACGTCCGGCACGGGAACCCGTGCTCCGGTCCAGCTATCGGACGCGGAGGTCGTGTTCCTGGACAGGAGCGCGGCCCCGGGGGACCGACCGAAGCCTGTGCGCAGCCGCTCGAGGCGCGCTCGGACGGGGCCGCAGCCGCGTTCCGTCGCACGTCGGCGCGGCGGCCCGGTCTATCGGGAGGCCAGCGCCCGTTCCCCCGCCTCGCGCATGGCCGCGAGCGGGGCCTGCGGGAGGCCGGTCATCTGCTCGAACTGGAGGCCCGCCTGGTGGACCAGGAGGTCGAGGCCGCTGACGACCTTGCCGCCGTGGTCGGACCAGGCGGAGGCCAGGGCGGTCGGCCAGGGGTCGTACAGGACGTCGAAGAGCGTGCCGACCGTGGTCGGGACGGACTCGGCGAGGGCGTTGGTGGTGCCGGCGGGGGTCGTCGCGACGACCAGCTCCGCCGTGAAGGACCGCGCCGCCTTCTCCCAGTCGGCCGTACGGACCTCCACGCCGAGCCGTTCGCCCCAGCCCCGCATCTCCTCGGCCCGCGCCTCGCTGCGTACGTACGCGGTGACGGGGCCGTCGCAGATCCGGGCGACGGCGGCGAGCGCCGAGGACGCGGTGGCGCCCGCGCCGAGGATCGCCGCCGAGCCGACCTTCTCGATGCCCCGCTCGCGCAGGGCGGCGAGCATCCCGGGGATGTCGGTGTTGTCGCCGACCCTGCGGCCGTCCTCACGGAAGACCAGTGTGTTGACGGCCTCCACGGCCGCGGCCGTCTCGCTGATCTCGTCGAGCAGCGGGATGACGGCCCGCTTGAGCGGCATGGTCAGCGAGAACCCGGCCCAGCTGTCGTCCAGCTCGCCGATGAACCCGGGCAGCGCGGCCTCGTCGACGTCGAAGCGGTCGTAGGACCAGTCGTCGAGGCCGAGCGCGGCGTACGCGGCGTTGTGCAGGACCGGGGAGAGGGAGTGGCCGATCGGCGAACCGAGGACGGCGGCGCGGTGCCGCGTCTCACTGGTTCGTGCTGGCATTGAACTTTTCCTTCAGCTTGAGGAAGTCTGCGTGCGTCTTCGCGAACTCGGTCTTGTTCATGCCGTCCGTGGCCACGAAGTAGAGCCATCCGTCCTTGGTGGGACTGAGCATGGCGGCGAGCGCCTCGTTGCCGGGGTTGCCGATCGGACCCGGCGGCAGACCCTTGTGCTTGTACGTGTTGTAGGGGTCCGTGTTGGTACGGGTCTCCTGCTCGGAGATCTTGATCTCGCTCTGGCCCTTGAGGTAGTTGAGGCTCGAGTCGAACTGGAGGAGCTGGACCGTCTCCTTGTACGCCGGGTTGAGGCGGTTGTAGACGACCTCGGCCATCTTCTGGAAGTCGTCGTGCGTCTTGCCCTCCGCCTGCACGAGGCTCGCGATCGTGACGAGTTCCCACGGACCCTGGACGCCGAGTTCCTTGGCCTTCGCGCCGAGGTCCAGCTTGGTGTACTCGGCGTTGGCGCGGGAGACCATCCGGCGCAGCGCGTCCTCGGGCTTGCTGTTCTTGGCGACGGGGTAGCTGGCGGGGAAGAGGAAGCCCTCCAGGGGGTCCTTGGTCTCCGCGTGGTTCTTGGCCCAGTCGGGCAGCCCGAGGGAGTCGGCCTCCTTGAAGGCGATGTCCTTCGTGGTGCCCGCCTTGAGGTCGAGGCGCTTGTCGATCTGCTCGTACACCCAGGCGTTGCGCTTGCCCTCGGGGATGACGAGGTTGCTCTGGCTCACCGGGTCGAGCATCAGGGAGACGGCGCTGTCCGCCGACATCTCCTTCTTCAGCGTGTAGACGCCCGCCTGGATCGACAGGCCCTTCGGGTTCCGCTGCTGCGCCGAGACGAAGGCGTCGACGCTTTTCACGACGCCGGCCTTCTTGAGGATGTTGCCGATCTGGTAGCCGCCGGAGTCCTTCGGGATCTCGACCTGGACGTCGCCGGTGCCGCCGCCCGCGTAGTCGGGGGCCGCGCCGAACTGGCCCTGCCAGAACTGGTAGCCGAAGTAGCCGATGCCGCCGACGCCGCCGACGAGGACGGCGGCCACGACGAGGCAGGCCACGCCGTTCTTGCCCTTGCGCTTCTTCGCCTTGCTGCGGCGTTCGCGGTCGCGGTCGCCGCCGCGCGAGCCGCGGCCGGCGGGCGCGGGCTCCTCGTCGTACCCGTCATCGGGGTCGTCGGTGCCCTGGCCGTCGCTGAAAAAGGCGTGGTCCTCCTCGGGCGCCTGGCGGGTCTCCTCCTCGGGAGCCCAGTCGATCACCGGCTCCGGCGGGTTCTGCCGGTGGCCGGGCGGCTGGGGCGGGGGGTACGCCTCGGGGGTGCCGTAGAGGTCGGGGTTCTGGCCGGCGTACGGGTCGACGGGCGGCTGGCCGTACGCCATCGCCGCCTGGCCCGTCTCCCAGTTGCCGTCGTACGCCTGCGCGGGATGCCCGGGCGTGTCGTAACCGCCCGGGTACCCCGTGCCGTAGTGCTGAGGTTGGTGAGGCTGATGCTGCTGCTGAGGCTGCTGGTGCGACTGCTGCTGGTACCCCTGCTGCTGGTACTGCGGGTCCACGTAGCCCTGCGGCTGCTGGTAGTGCTGCTGCTGGTACTGGTACGGGTCGCCCTCGTAGCCCTGGCCGCCGCCGCCCTGTCCGTACTGGCTCGCCTGCTGCTGCGGGTGCTGGTACTGCTGCTGACCTTCCCACCCCTGGTCCCCGTACAACGGGTCCGTGGGGTGCCACGGTTCGGAGCCAGGGCCCCGGCCATACTCAGTCATCGATCCCCAAACAGCCGCGAGGCTTCCGGTCGATCCGCCTCTACGTTGTGCGGCAGCTGTTCGAACACCGCCGCATCGGCCGGAACGTTACCGTACCGCGATCAGATGACCACTTCGACGCCCTCACCGGGCGGATTACCTGATACCCGTTCGGACTCAAGAGCGTTCTGCAGGATGATCACAGCGGCGGCCTGGTCGATGACCGAGCGCCCCTTCTTGGACTTCACGCCCGAGGCCCGCAGACCCTGGGTCGCGGTCACCGTGGTCATCCGCTCGTCGACGAGCCGGACCGGGATCGGGGCGATGCCCTTGGCCATCTCGCCGGCGAAGGCGCGGACCTTCGTCGCGGCCGGACCCTCCCGCCCGCTGAGCGAGCGGGGCAGGCCCACGACGACCTCGATGGGCTCGTACTCCTCGACGATCTGGCGGAGCCGCCGGTGGGCGGCCGGGACGTCACGTCCCGGCACGGTCTCCACCGGCGTGGCGAGGACCCCGTCGGGGTCGCACGAGGCGACCCCGATCCGGGCGTCCCCGACGTCGACCGCGAGGCGACGGCCGCGACGCATCGTCACGCCGTCTCCACCACGAGACGCTCGACGGCGGCGATGGCCTCGCCGACGGCCTCGGGGTTCTGACCGCCGCCCTGGGCGACGTCCGGCTTGCCGCCGCCACCGCCGCCGAGGGTCTTGGCGGCCGTGCGGACGAGCTCGCCGGCCTTGAGACCGCGCTCGCGGGCGGCCTCGTTGGTGGCGATGACCGTCAGCGGCTTGCCGTTGGCCGTGGTGAACAGGGCGACGACGGCCGGGCGGCCGCCCGGGATGCGGCCGCGGACGTCGAGGACCAGCTTGCGCAGGTCGTCGGCGCCGGTGCCGTCCGGCACCTGGCCGGTGACGAGGGCGACGCCGCGGATGTCCTGGGCGGAGTCGACCAGCCCGGCGGCGGCCTGGAGGACCTTCTCCGCGCGGAACTTCTCGATCTCCTTCTCGGCGTCCTTCAGCTTGCCGAGCATGGAGGAGATCTTCTCCGGCAGCTCCTCCGGGCGGCCCTTGACGAGCTCCTGGAGCTGGGCGACGACCGTGTGCTCACGGGCGAGGAAGTTGTACGCGTCGACGCCGACGAGGGCCTCGATGCGGCGCACGCCGGAACCGATCGACGACTCGCCGAGCAGCTTCACCAGACCCAGCTGGGCGGTGTTGTGGACGTGCGTGCCGCCGCACAGCTCCTTGGAGAAGTCGCCGATGGTGACGACGCGGACCTTCTCGCCGTACTTCTCGCCGAACTCGGCGATGGCGCCCTGTCGCTTGGCCTCGTCGATCGGCATGACCTCGGCGTGGACCTCCAGCTCGCGCGAGAGGACCTCGTTGATCTTCTGCTCGACGTCCATGAGGACCGTGCCGGGGACGGCGTTCGGCGAACCGAAGTCGAAGCGGAAGCGGCCGGGCTGGTTCTCGGAGCCGGCCTGGGCGGCCGTCGGGCCGAGCGCGTCGCGCAGGGCCTGGTGCGTGAGGTGGGTGGCCGAGTGGGCGCGGGCGATGGCCCGGCGGCGGCGCACGTCGATGGCGGCGTAGGCGGTGGCGCCGACGGTCACCTCGCCGACCTGCACGGAACCCTTGTGGACCGAGACGCCCGGGACCGGCTGCTGGACGTCGCGGATCTCGATGACGGCGCCGGAGTGCAGCTTGATGCGGCCCTGGTCGGCGATCTGGCCGCCGCCCTCGGCGTAGAACGGGGTGCGGTCGAGGACGACCTCGACCTCGTCGCCCTCGGAGGCGGCCGGCGACGGGACGCCGTTCACCAGGAGGCCGACGACCGTGGTCTCGCCCTCGGTGTTGGTGTAGCCGACGAACTCGGTGGCGCCGTTGGAGTCGGCGATCTCCCGGTAGGCCGTCATGTCGGCGTGGCCGGTCTTCTTGGCCTTGGCGTCGGCCTTGGCGCGCTCCCGCTGCTCCTTCATCAGGCGGCGGAAGCCGTCCTCGTCCACGGAGAGGCCCTGCTCGGAGGCCATCTCCAGGGTGAGGTCGATCGGGAAGCCCCAGGTGTCGTGGAGCAGGAACGCCTTGTCGCCGGAGAGGACCGTGCCGCCGGCGGCCTTGGTCTCGGTCACGGCGGTGTCGAGGATGTTGGTGCCGCCCTTGAGGGCCTTGAGGAAGGCGGCCTCTTCGGCGAGCGCGACGGTCTCGATGCGCTTGCGGTCGGTGACGAGCTCCGGGTACTGCTCGCCCATCGTGTTGATGACGGTGTCGACGAGCTCCTGCACGACCGGGCCCGTGGCACCGAGGAGGCGCATGTTGCGTACGGCGCGGCGCATGATGCGGCGGAGCACGTAGCCGCGGCCCTCGTTGCCCGGGGTGACGCCGTCGCCGATGAGCATGACGGAGGTGCGCATGTGGTCGGCGACCACGCGCAGCGAGACGTCGCTGTCCTGGGCCTTGCCGTAGGCGACGCCGGTGAGGGCGGTGGCCTTGTCGATGACGACCTGGAGGGTGTCCGTCTCGTACATGTTCTGGACGCCCTGGAGGATCATCGCCAGGCGCTCCAGGCCGAGGCCCGTGTCGATGTTCTTCGACGGCAGCTCGCCGAGGATCGGGAAGTCGTCCTTGCCCGAGCCCTCGCCGCGCTCGTACTGCATGAAGACCAGGTTCCAGATCTCCACGTACCGCTCGTCGTTGACGGCCGGGCCGCCCTCGACGCCGAACTCGGGGCCGCGGTCGTAGTTGATCTCGGAGCACGGGCCGCAGGGGCCGGGGACGCCCATCGACCAGTAGTTGTCCTTCTTGCCGAGGCGCTGGATGCGCTCGGCCGGGACGCCGACGACGTCGCGCCAGATCTGCTCGGCCTCGTCGTCCTCCTGGTAGACGGTGATCCAGAGCTTCTCCGGTTCGAGCCCGTAGCCGCCGTGCTCCACCGGGGTGGTCAGCAGCTCCCAGGCGAGCTTGATGGCGCCTTCCTTGAAGTAGTCGCCGAAGGAGAAGTTGCCGCACATCTGGAAGAACGTGCCGTGGCGAGTGGTCTTGCCGACTTCCTCGATGTCGGGCGTGCGCACGCACTTCTGCACGCTGGACGCGCGCGTGAAGGGCGGCTTGACCTCACCCAGGAAGTAGGGCTTGAACGGCACCATGCCGGCGGGGACGAGCAGCAGAGTCGGGTCGTCCGCGATGAGCGACGCCGAAGGGACGACGGTGTGCCCGCGCTCCTCGAAGAAGCTCAGCCAGCGGCGGCGGATTTCAGCCGACTCCATCAGTGGTCCTCATTCCGGTTGTACGAGATCGTGGGGATCGAATAAGTCGTGTGCGGTCGTGCGGTGGGGCCGAGCGCCGCCCTGCGGCGGGGGGCCGGAAGCTCGTGGTCCCGGTCCGCGGCGTCCACCGGCGCGTCGAGGCCGAGGGCCTCCTCCAGCTCGGCTTCCCGCTGGACCATGCCCGCCCTGACGTCGAGGGCGAAGTCCTTGAGCCGGTGTCCGGTCTCGACCGCCTTGTTCGCGGCCTGGGCCGCGAGGCTCTCGGGCGTCAGCTGCTTCAGCTTCCGGTTGACCTTGGCGGTGGCCCACACGCCGGCGGCTGCGCCGGCCGTGAACCAGAACGTGCGGCGGAACATGGCGGCTCAGCCCTTCTGCTTCCGGCGCCGTGCGGACGGCACCGTACGCCCGACGATCACAGTACGGCGCGCGGTCGTCCGCGGCACGTCCTCGGCTCCCCGGCCCCGGCCGAGCGCCTTGCGCACGCCGTAGCCGAAGGCGGCGACCTTCACGAGCGGGCCGCCGAACGTCGAGGCGACCGTGGAGGAGAGGGCGGACGCGTTGGAGGTGACCTCCTGGACGTCCGAGGCGATGGCGTCGACCCGGTCGAGCTGGGTCTGCGCGGAGCGCACGGTCGCGGAGGCGTCGGCGAGCAGGGGGACGGCCTGCTCGGTCACGTCCGCCACGAGCCGGGTCGTCGCCCTGAGCGTCTGCGCCAGCCTCACCAGCACCACGGCGAGGAAGGAGACCAGGATCGCCCAGAAGACGGCGACCAGGATGCCGGCAACCTCTCCACCGGTCACTCTGCACCGCTCCTCGAAGTCGTCTGATGTGTCGTCGGGCCCTTGCCAAAAGTAGTCCCCCGACCCTATCGCGCCCGGGCTGTCCCGCCGTACCGCATTACGGGCCGTGGGAGGGGAGTTACAGAATCCGATTGTACGGAGCGCGTGTGGATCAGTACGCTCCGTGTCTCATGCGACGGAGCAATCTCCCGGCCGAGCTGAACCGGTTCGTCGGAAGGGCCGAGGAACAGGCCGCACTCGACCGACTCCTCGGGGAGTCGCGTCTCGTCACGGTCGTCGGGGTGGGCGGCGTCGGCAAGACGCGGCTCGCGCTGCGGGTCGCCGGCGCGGTGCAGAAACGCTACGGCGGGGAGGTGCGGCTCGCGGAGCTCGCGCCCGTGCGCGACCCGGAGCTCGTGGACCACGCCCTGGTCGAGGCGCTCGGCCTCACCGACCACACCCTGCGGGCCCCGCGCGAGGTCCTCGTCGAGCACCTCGCGGAGCGGCGGCTCCTCCTGGTCCTCGACGGCTTCGAGCACCTCGTGGAGAGCTGCGCCCCCCTGGTACGGGAGCTGCTGGAGCACTCCCCCGGCCTGACCGTCCTCGCGGCCGGCCGCCGGCCGCTGCGGGTGGCGGGCGAGGCCGTGCTCACGCTGGCGCCGATGGGCGAGGCGGACGCGGTGGCGCTGCTCGCCGAGCGGGCGGCGGAGGCGGGCGCGCCCGTCCCCGTGCCCGATCCCTGTCCCGTACCGGAGCCCCGGGCGCCACGGGACGCCGTGCGGGAGCTCTGCCGTCGGCTCGACGGCATCCCGCTCGCCCTGGAACTCGCGGCCGGACGGCTGCCGCTCCTCTCCGTCGAGCAGATGCTGAGCCGGCTCGACGACCGTTTCCGGCTGCTCGCGCACGGGGAGCGCGGGGCGCTCCCCCGCCACCAGACCCTGCGGACCGCGATCGGGTGGAGCCACGAGCTGTGCACGCCGGAGGAGCGGCTGCTCTGGGCGCGGCTCTCGGTCTTCGCCGGACCCTTCGACCTGGAGGCGGTGGAGTACGTCTGCGCCGGTCCGGAGCTCGCGCAGGAAGAGATCCTGGACCTGATGGGCGGCCTGCTCGCGCAGTCGCTCGTGGTCCGGGAGGACACCCCGGCCGGGCCCGGCTACCGGATCCTCGACACGGTCGCCGCGTACGGGGCCGAGTGGCTGGCCGCGCTCGGCGACACCGACCGGATGCGGCGGCGGCACCGCGACTGGTACATGGGGCTCGCGACCTGGTGCGAGCTGGAGTGGTTCAGCCCGCGCCAGGCGGAGGTGGCGGCCCGTACGGACCGGGCGCTGCCGAATCTGCGGGCGGCTCTCGACCTGTGTCTGGAGAACCCGGAGGACGGGCATCTCGCCCAGCACCTGGCGGGCACGCTCTGGTTCGCCTGGGTCGGCTGCGGACGGCTCTCGGAGGGCCGGCACTGGCTGGAGCGGTCGCTCGCGGCGGAGTCCGGGCACGAGGAGGCACGGCTCAAGGCACTGTGGGTGCTCGGTTACGTGACGATCCTCCAGGGCGACGGCACGGCCGCGGTGGCGGCGCTCCACGAGTGCGGGGAGCGGGCCAGGGCGTCGGGCAACGCGTTGGCGGAGGCGTACGCGACGCACCGCATGGGGTGCCTGGCGCTGCTGTCGGACGACATGCGGCGGGCGGAGGAGCTGATCGGGCGCGCCCTGGCGGCGTACCGCACGCTCGGCGAGCTCAACAGCAACGTCCTGATGGGGCAGGTCGAGGTCGCGATGGCGCGGGCCTTCGGCGGCGACCTGGAGGGCGCGGTCGCGATCTGCCGCGAGGTGCGGGAGGTCTGCGAGGAGCGCGGGGAGCGCTGGACCCGGGCGTACGCGCTGTACGTGCTGGCGTTCTCGGCGTGGACGCGGGGGGCGTACGGGGAGGCGCGGGTGCTGCTCGTCGAGTGCGTCACCATCAACCACGCCTTCCGGGACCTGGTCGGGCTCGTCCTCGCGATCGAGCTGCTCGCGCTGGTGACGGCCTGCGAGGGCGAGCCGGTGGAGGCGGCCGTGCTCCAGGGCGCGACCGTGCCGATCTGGGACACGGTGGGCATCCGGCTGTTCGGCTCGGGTTCGTTCAACGGGCCGCGGGCGCTGTGCGAGCAGCGGGTGGTCGAGGCGCTCGGTGCCGAGGCCTACGAGACGGCGCTGCGCGCGGGGCTCGAACTCTCGCTGGACGCGGCGGTGGAGCGGGCGCTGGCGCACCGGCGCGGTCCGGCGCTCGGCGGCGCGGTGCGGGCGGCCGGTCCCGTGACCCCGCGCCCGTTCCGTACGGCGAGGGCGACGGAGCTCGGGAACGCGGAAGCCCGCCGGCTCCCCCACCGGTAAGGGCGGGGAAGCGGCGGGCTGAACACCGCGGGGGTGGTACTGCGCCGCTGCTGGGATCAGCGGGCGTAGTACTCGACGACCAGCTGCTCGTCGCAGATGACCGGGATTTCCTTGCGGTTCGGGTCGCGGTCGAGGCGGAAGGCCAGGGCCTTCAGGTTGACCTGCAGGTAGCGCGGGGTCTCGCCGTCGGCGGCGAAGCCACCCTCACGGGCCATCTCGAAGAGCGGCTTGGTGCGGCTGCGCTCGCGGACCATCACGACGTCGTCGGGACGGACGCGGAACGACGGCTTGTCGACCTTGCCACCGTTGACCTGGATGTGGCCGTGGACGACCATCTGGCGGGCCTGGTAGATGGTGCGGGCGATGCCCGAACGCAGGACCAGGGCGTCGAGGCGACGCTCGAGCTCGACGACCAGCGCCTCGCCCGTCTTGCCCTCGGCCTTCTTGGCGCGGTCGTAGGCGCGCGCCATCTGGCGCTCGCTGATGTCGTACTGGGCGCGCAGACGCTGCTTCTCGAGCAGACGGACCTTGTAGTCCGAGTTCTGCTTGCGGCCACGGCCGTGCTCGCCCGGCGGGTAGGGGCGGGCCTCGAAGTACTTGACGGCCTTGGGGGTCAGCGCGATGCCGAGGGCACGCGACTTCTTGACCTTGGGACGGGACTGGTTCGGCATGAACCAACCTCTCTATCTGAACGAATACGGCTTCACCAGGGTTAGGGGAGGTCGCATCCGCAGCCCGGGAAACCCGTGCGGTCCGTACGGGACGGACCTGTCGGGCAGCCGCTCCCAGGTCTGGGCACATACGTGCAGCACGCGAACGGCCCATCGCCGGTCCCGGGAATCCGGGGGGTGATGGGTTGCCCGCGACACCTTCGAAGGTGCGCGACGCTCCTGGAGACCCGACCCGGGGGCCCGGTCTCCCGCTGACTGTCCCGTTCTGGTGGTGCCGACCGGAGTCGGTCACGGGACGCAGCAATCCGGTCCAGTGTACCGGCTTTCCCGGGTGCTACTTCCCCTCGCCCCTCAGGCGCTCGCGGACCCTCTCCACCACGTCCGCGTAGCGCGCCTCGGCGCCGTACCGCGTGGGCTCGTAGTAGTGGCGGCCGTGGATCGCGTCCGGGGCGTACTGCTGGGCGGCGATGCCGCCGGGGACGTCGTGCGGGTACACGTACCCCTGGGCGTGGCCGAGCTTGGCTGCGCCCTTGTAGTGGCCGTCGCGCAGGTGGGGCGGGACGGAGCCCGCGAGGCCGTTCCGCACGTCGGCGAGGGCCGCGCCGATCGCGGTCGTCGCCGTGTTCGACTTCGGGGCCAGGGCGAGGGCGATCGTGGCGTGGCTCAGGGTGAGGGCCGCCTCGGGGAAACCGATCATGGCGACGGCCTGGGCGGCGGCGACGGCGATCGGCAGGGCGTTCGGGTCGGCGAGGCCGATGTCCTCGCTGGCGGAGATCATCAGGCGGCGGGCGATGAAGCGCGGGTCCTCCCCCGCCTCGATCATCCGCGCCAGGTAGTGCAGGGCCGCGTCGACGTCGGAGCCGCGGATCGACTTGATGAGGGCGCTGGCGACGTCGTAGTGCTGGTCGCCGTCCCGGTCGTACTTCACGGCGGCCCGGTCGACGGTCTCCTCGACCGTCTGGAGCGTGATCTCCTCCTCGCCCTTGGCGAGGGCGGCTCCGGCCGCCGCCTCCAGGGCGGTGAGGGCGCGCCGGGCGTCGCCGCCGGCGACCCGGAGGAGGTGGGCCTCGGCGTCCTCGGGCAGGGTCACGGCCCCGCGCAGCCCCCGCTCGTCGGTGAGCGCGCGGGCGAGCAGGCCGCGCAGGTCGCCGTCCGTGAGGGGTTCGAGGGTGAGGAGCAGGGAGCGCGAGAGGAGCGGGGAGATCACCGAGAAGTACGGGTTCTCGGTGGTGGCGGCGATCAGCGTCACCCAGCGGTTCTCCACGGCGGGCAGGAGGGAGTCCTGCTGCGCCTTGGAGAAGCGGTGGATCTCGTCGAGGAAGAGGACGGTCTCCTTGCCGTAGCCCCCGACCGCCCGGCGGGCGCCGTCGATCACGGCCCGGACCTCCTTGACCCCGGCGGTGATGGCGGAGAGCTCCACGAACCGCTTGTCGGTCGCCTTGGAGACCACGTACGCGAGGGTGGTCTTGCCGATGCCGGGCGGGCCCCAGAGGATCACCGAGGAGGCGCCGGCCGGTCCGCTGTCACCGTCCCCGACCAGGCGGCGCAGCGGGGATCCGGGCCTGAGCAGGTGCTGCTGCCCCACCACCTCGTCGAGGGTGCGGGGGCGCATCCGGACGGCCAGCGGACTGCTGGACGGGTCCTTCTCCTGGCGGTCTTCGGCGGCTGCGGTAAAGAGGTCGGGCTCCACGCATGAAGCCTAAGTCAGGCCACTGACACTCCGGGAACGGTTCAGCTGGTCCAGAAGTCCCACCAGCGCGTCAGGATCAGCATGCCGATGATCCCGACGTGCAGGACGGGCAGCACCCACGTGAACTCGGCGAAGAAGGTCCTGAGGGCGCGCGGGGCGGGGATGACGCCGTGCCGGACGTTGTGGGAGGTCACGTACCAGAACATGACGATGGTGGCGACCCAGGCCAGGCAGCACCACAGGCAGAGCGAGTTGATCTCGTACAGCGACTGCTGCATGAGCCAGGTGCAGAAGCCGACGCCGAAGAGGGTGCCGGCGTTGAGGCCGAGCCAGTACCAGCCGCGGTAGCGGGCGCCCGCGAGGAGGCCGACGCCGATCGCGACGACCATGCCGTACGTGACGAGGCCGAGCATCGGGTTGGGGAAGCCGAAGACCGAGGCCTGCTCGCTCTTCATGATGTTGCCGCAGGAGACGATCGGGTTGAGGCTGCACCCGGGGACGAAGTTCGGGTCCTCCAGGAGCTTGATCTTGTCGATCGTGATGACCCAGGCGGCGAGCAGGCCCGCCGCGCCGGTGATCACGAGCAGCCAGGCGAGGCCACGGCTCGCGCCGATCGTTCCGGGCGCGCCCGTCGTGCCGCCGTCCCGGCCGGACGCCGTCCCGTCCACCGCTGCCTTCGCCATGTCGCTCTTCCCTCGCTCGCGAGCCTTGTGGGCACGGTCATTCTGCAACACGGAGGGGACGTTCGGCCGTTTGCGGGACATAAGGAAGGGCCCGGACCGGTGTGCGGTCCGGGCCCTTCCCCCGTATGACGATCAGGCGGGACGGTCAGGCCAGCTTGGTCCTGACGGCCTCCAGGAGGCCCTCCGGGGAGACGGCCTGCTGCTCGCCGGACTCCATGTCCTTGAGCTGGACGACGCCCTCGGCGAGGTCGCGCTCGCCGGCGACGACGGCGAGGCGGGCGCCGGAGCGGTTGGCGTCCTTCATGGCGCCCTTGAGGCCCTTGCCGCCGTACGAGAAGTCGGCGGCGATCCCGGCCCGGCGCAGCTCGGTGACCTTGCCGAAGAGGAGGCGACGGGCCTCCTCGCCGAGGGCCACGGCGAAGACGCTGGTGGCGGCGGGGATGTCGAGCGCGACGCCCTCGGCCTCCAGGGCGAGGACCGTGCGGTCGACGCCGAGCGCCCAGCCCACCGAGGGCAGCGCGGGGCCGCCGATCATCTCGGAGAGGCCGTCGTAGCGGCCGCCGCCGCCGACCGCCGACTGCGAGCCGAGGCCGTCGTGGACGAACTCGAAGGTGGTCCGGGTGTAGTAGTCGAGGCCGCGGACGAGCTTCGGGTCGTCCTCGAAGACGACGCCGGCCGCCGTGATCAGGGCGCGGACCTCCTCGTGGTACGCCTTGCAGGCGTCGCACAGGTAGTCGCGCAGGAGCGGCGCGCCGACGAGCTGCTTCTGCACGGCCTCGCGCTTGTCGTCGAGGACGCGCAGCGGGTTGATCTCGGCGCGGCGCAGGGTCTCCTCGTCGAGGTCGAGGCCGCGCAGGAAGGTCTGGAGGGCCTCCCGGTAGACGGGACGGCACTCCTTGTCGCCGAGCGAGTTCAGCAGGATGCGGAAGTTCCGCAGGCCGAGCGAGCGGTAGGCCTCGTCGGCGAGGATGATCAGCTCGGCGTCGAGCGCCGGGTCCTCGGCACCGATCGCCTCGGCGCCGACCTGGGAGAAGTGGCGGTAGCGGCCCTTCTGAGGGCGCTCGTAGCGGTAGTACGAGCCGGAGTACCAGAGCTTGACCGGGAGGTTGCCCTGCTTGTGCAGGTTGGCCTCCAGGGCCGCGCGCAGGACGGAGGCGGTGCCCTCGGGGCGCAGGGCGAGCCTGTCGCCGCCCTTGGTCTCGAAGGCGTACATCTCCTTGGTCACGATGTCGGTGGACTCGCCGACGCCGCGGGCGAAGAGGTTCACGTCCTCGAAGCCGGGGGTCTCGACGTAGCCGTAGCCGGCCTTCCGCAGGGGGGCGGAGATCGCGTCCCGGACCGCCAGGTAGGTGGCGGAGAAGGGCGGGATGAGGTCGTACGTGCCCTTGGGGGCCTTGAAGCTGCTCACGAAAGTCGTCACATTCCTCGTCGGGGAGCGTCCGCGCTCCCGAGGCCGGAGGCCACCTGCCGCAGATAGGGATTGGTGGCGCGCTCCTGGCCGATGGTCGTCTGGGGACCGTGCCCCGACAGCACCACGGTCGAGTTGTCGAGGGGCAGGCACACGCGGGCCAGCGATCCGAGCATCTCGTCCATGTCACCGCCGGGCAGGTCGGTGCGTCCGATGGAGCCGGCGAAGAGCAGGTCCCCCGAGAAGAACACGGAGGGGATCTCCGTGGTCTCGGGCATCCTGAAGGTCACCGACCCCTTGGTATGACCGGGCGCGTGGGCGACGGAGAACTCCATGCCGGCGAGCGTCAGCGCGGCGCCGTCGATGAGTTCTCGCACGTCGTCGGGTTCCCCCACGGTCAGCTCGCCCATGAGGGGCATCCCGATGGAACGGCCGAGGGCCTTCTCCGGGTCGCTCATCATGTAGCGGTCGGACGGGTGGATCCACGCGGGGACGTCATGGGCGCCGCACACCGGGACGACGGAGGCGACGTGGTCGATGTGTCCATGGGTGAGGACGACGGCGACGGGCTTGAGCCGATGCTTCTTGAGCGTCTCCTCGACTCCCTGGGCGGCCTGGTGGCCCGGGTCGATGATGACGCACTCCTCGCCTGCGGCGGGGGCGACCAGGTAACAGTTGGTCCCCCAGGCCCCGGCGGGGAACCCGGCAATCAGCACGTTCGTCCTTAGGTTGTCGTCCGGCACGGGATGCGGAAGTCGTGGCGATCACGCGATTCGGCAGATCAGAGCCTACCGGCGGTGCCGCTTCCACAGCGAACCCATATACGGTACGGGCACATCCGGCCAGGACAGGAACAGACGAGCGACAGGAGCGGACCCGGTGGTCACCAGCGATCAGCGGCGGCGGCAGCTTGCCAGGGAGAAGTACGCGCGGCAGCAGCAGCGGCGTGAGGAAGCGCGGCGCAAGGCGAAGCAGCGCAACACCGTCATCGCGGCCGGCCTCGCGGTGGTCCTCGCCGCCGGCGGCGCCGTGTACGCGTCGGTTCAGCTGACGGACGACAAGAAGTCCTCGGACAGCGCGTCGGGCGACACGCCCACGACGGCCGCGCCCACGCCCACGCCCTCGCAGAGCGAGTCGGCGAGCCCCGAGCCGAAGATGGGGATCGACGCCAAGGGCACGTACGCCATGTCCCTCAAGACCAACGAGGGCGACATCACGATCACCATGGACGCGGCGAAGACCCCGCGCACGGTGAACTCCTTCCACAGCCTCGCCGCGAAGAAGTACTTCGACGGGACGAAGTGCCACCGCCTCACCACGCAGGGCATCTTCGTGCTCCAGTGCGGCGACCCGAAGGGCGACGGCACCGGCGGCCCGGGCTACACGATCCCGGACGAGAACCTGGACGCGCTCGGCAAGGCGGGCTCGGACGGGGCGGTGACCTACCCGGCGGGCACGGTCGCGATGGCCAACACCGGCCAGCCCGGCTCCGGCGGCTCGCAGTTCTTCCTCGTCTACAAGGACACCAAGCTGCCCCCGTCGTACACGCCCTTCGGGAAGATCGACGCGGCCGGCCTGAAGGCCGTCGAGGACGTGGCCGCGGCGGGTGTCGCGGGCGGTGCGACGGACGGCGCTCCGAAGAAGGCCGTCACCATCGAGAAGGCGACCGTCACCAAGAAGTGAGCCGGCGCTTCCGCACCCCAGCGCGACCGTTTCGCGACCGTTGAATTTCGGTCGCGCTGAGTGCGGACAGCCGGGCCGCCGTTCGCCTAGATTGGCGTTGTGCAGTGTGGGCCGTCGTCGGCCGCGCTGCGGATGGCGGGCGAGGCCCGCCGGGAAACTGTGGACGATGCCCGGGGGGTACGACCCCGCGACGGCATCATGGTGAGGAGGCGCTGTGAGCAGCGACCCGTGGGGCCGCGTCGACGAGACGGGCACCGTGTACGTGCGGACGGCCGAGGGCGAGAAGGTCGTCGGATCGTGGCAGGCCGGCACCCCTGAGGAGGCCCTGGCCTACTTCGAGCGCAAGTACGAGGGCTTGGTGGTCGAGATCGGCCTCCTCGAGAAGCGTGTGAGGACCACCGACCTCTCGTCGAAGGACGCCACCGCGGCCATCGAGCACATCCGCCAGCAGATCGACGAGCACCACGCCGTCGGTGACCTGGCCGCGCTCGGCGCCCGGCTGGACAAGCTCGTCGCGTCGGTGGACTCCCGCCGCGAGGAGCGCAAGGCCCAGAAGGCCAAGCAGACCGACGAGGCGCGGGCCGCCAAGGAGGCGCTGGTCACCGAGGCCGAGGAGCTGGCGCAGAGCGAGCAGTGGCGCTCCGCCGGCGAGCGGCTGCGGGCCCTGGTGGACACCTGGAAGGGTCTCCCCCGGCTCGACCGCAAGTCCGACGACGAGCTGTGGCACCGCTTCTCGCACGCCCGCTCGGCGTTCTCGAAGCGCCGCAAGGCCCACTTCGCCTCGCTGGACGCCCAGCGCGAGGACGCCCGCAAGGCCAAGGAGCGCCTGGTCGCCGAGGCGGAGTCGCTGTCGAACTCCACCGACTGGGGTGCGACCGCGGCCCGCTACCGCGAGCTGATGGCGGACTGGAAGGCGGCCGGCCGTGCGCAGCGCGAGCACGAGGACGACCTGTGGAACCGCTTCCGCGGTGCCCAGGACGTCTTCTTCGCGGCGCGGGGCGAGGTCTTCGCCGAGCGTGACGCGGAGCAGACCGAGAACCTCAAGCTGAAGGAGGAGCTTGCGGTCGAGGCCGAGAAGCTGGTGCCGGTGACGGACCTGAAGGCGGCGCGCGCGGCCTTCCGTTCCCTCAACGAGCGCTGGGAGGCCATCGGCCACGTGCCGCGTGACGCCCGCCCGAAGGTCGAGGGCCGGATGCACACGGTGGAGCGGGCGATCCAGGAGGCCGAGGAGGCCGAGTGGCGCCGGACGAACCCGGAGGCGCGTGCGCGTGCCGCGGGTCTGACCGGTCAGCTCCAGGACGCCGTCGAGAAGCTGCGCAAGCAGATCGACGCCGCCCGTGCCGCGGGCAACGACGCCAAGGCCGACAAGCTCGGCCGCGAGCTCGAGGGCCGTCAGGCCCTGCTCGACCAGGCGCTGAAGGGCCTGGAGGAGTTCGGCGGCTGACCGCCCCGGATCCGTACGCGTACGAGGAAGGCCCCCGGCTCCGTGCCGGGGGCCTTCCTCGTGGTCGTCGTCAGGGCCTGCGGGCCGAGGTCACGCGGTAGACGTCGTACACGCCCTCCACGCCCCGGACGGCCTTCAGGACGTGGCCGAGGTGCTTCGGGTCGCCCATCTCGAAGGTGAAGCGGGAGGTGGCCACCCGGTCGCGGGAGGTCTGGACGGCCGCCGACAGGATGTTGACGTGCTGGTCCGAGAGGACCCGCGTGACGTCCGAGAGCAGCCGGGACCGGTCGAGCGCCTCGACCTGGATGGCGACCAGGAAGACGGAGGACTGGGTGGGGGCCCACTCGACCTCCAGGATCCGCTCCGGCTCGCGGGACAGCGAGTCCACGTTGACGCAGTCGCTGCGGTGAACCGATACGCCACTGCCGCGGGTGACGAAGCCGATGATCGGGTCGCCGGGCACGGGCGTGCAGCAGCGGGCCAGCTTCACCCAGACGTCCTCGACGCCCTTGACGACGACGCCGGGGTCGGTGCTGGAGCGGCGCTTGGAGCGGCCGCGGGTCGGCGGGGCCGCCTCCTCGATGTCCTCGGTGGCGGCCTCCTCGCCGCCGAGGGCCTGGACCAGCTTCTGCACGATGGACTGGGCCGTGACGTGGCCCTCGCCGATCGCCGCGTACAGCGAGGAGATGTCGGTGTACCGCAGCTCGTGGGCGAGGGTGACGAGCGAGTCGCCGGTGAGGATGCGCTGGATCGGCAGGTTCTGCTTGCGCATGGCCCGCGCGATGGCGTCCTTGCCCTGCTCGATCGCCTCGTCGCGGCGCTCCTTGGAGAACCAGCCGCGGATCTTGTTGCGGGCGCGCGGGGACTTGACGAAGCCGAGCCAGTCGCGGGAGGGGCCGGCGCCGGCGGCCTTGGAGGTGAAGACCTCGACGAGGTCGCCGTTGTCGAGGGTCGATTCGAGCGGCACGAGCCGTCCGTTGACCCGCGCTCCTATGGTCCGGTGACCGACCTCGGTGTGGACGGCGTACGAGAAGTCGACGGGGGTCGCGCCGGCGGGCAGGGCGATGACGTCGCCCTTGGGCGTGAAGACGAAGACCTCGTTGCGCGAGAGGTCGAAGCGCAGGGACTCCAGGAACTCGCTGGGGTCCTCGGTCTCCTTCTGCCAGTCGAGGAGCTGGCGCAGCCACGCCATGTCGTTGAGGTGGTCGTCCTTGCCGGCCTTCTTGGGCACGTCGGCGCGGACCTTGGAGGCGCCGGCGACGGCCTCCTGCTTGTACTTCCAGTGCGCGGCGATGCCGTACTCGGCGCGGCGGTGCATGTCGAAGGTGCGGATCTGGAGCTCGACGGGCTTGCCGTTGGGTCCGATGACCGTCGTGTGCAGCGACTGGTACATGTTGAACTTCGGCATCGCGATGTAGTCCTTGAACCGGCCGGGGACCGGGTTCCATCGCGCGTGGACGGTGCCGAGGGCCGCGTAGCAGTCGCGGACGGTGTCCACGAGGACGCGGATGCCCACCAGGTCGTAGATCTCCGCGAAGTCACGGCCGCGGACGATCATCTTCTGGTAGACGCTGTAGTAGTGCTTCGGGCGTCCGGTGACGGTCGCCTTGATGCGGGCGGCGCGCAGGTCGGCCTGGACCTCGTCGGTCACTATGGCGAGGTACTCGTCCCGCTTGGGCGCGCGCTCGGCGACGAGGCGGACGATCTCGTCGTACATCTTGGGGTAGAGGATCGCGAAGGCGAGGTCCTCCAGCTCCCACTTGATGGTGTTCATGCCCAGGCGGTGGGCCAGGGGCGCGTAGATCTCGAGGGTCTCGCGGGCCTTCTTCTCCTGCTTCTCCCGCTTGAGGTAGCGCATGGTGCGCATGTTGTGCAGGCGGTCGGCGAGCTTGATGACCAGGACGCGCGGGTCCTTGGCCATGGCGACGACCATCTTGCGGACGGTCTCGGCCTGGGCGGCCTCGCCGAACTTGACCTTGTCGAGCTTGGTGACGCCGTCGACGAGCAGGGCGACCTGGTCGCCGAAGTCGCGGCGGAGGGTCTCCAGGCCGTACTCGGTGTCCTCGACGGTGTCGTGCAGCAGGCCGGCCATCAGCGTCGCCGGGTCCATGCCGAGCTCGGCGAGGATGGTGGTGACGGCGAGCGGGTGCGTGATGTACGGGTCGCCGCTCTTGCGCTTCTGACCGCGGTGCCAGCGCTCGGCGACCTGGTAGGCGTGCTCGATCTGACGGAGGGTGGCCGTCTCGATCTTGGGGTCGTTGGAGCGGACGATCCGCAGCAGCGGTTCGAGGACCGGGTTGTACGGGGACGAACGCTGGACGCCGAGGCGGGCGAGGCGGGCACGGACGCGGTTGGACGAGCCGCCGGAACGTGCGGGCGCGGGGCGCTCGGGGGCGGCCGGCGCCGGGGCGGGCGCGGCGGGCGCGGGCCTGGTCTCCGCCGGCTTGTTCTGGGGCGTGCCGGTCCCCTGCGCGGCCTTGTCGGCCTTCGGGTCGGGCTGCGCGGCGGAGAGTGACTGGGCCTCGTCTGGCAAGAGCGCTCCTCGTGCGGTTCCGGGTCCCCCGGTCAGGCCCGGAAAGGCCATGGTATCGAGCCATGACCGTCGGTGCTCACGCGCCCGGGTTTCGGACCTCCGCACGAGGGGCAGCGCCCGGGAGCCCGGGGACACCGGGAGAACGCGAGGGGCGGGGCGGGGGGTGCCCCGGGCGGCCCCCCGGGGGGGGACCCCCCCAGTTAGAGACGGGTTAGAGCCCCAAGTGTATGTCCAACCACTGTAATACACTCAAACAAT